>JBBRIK010000041.1:0-12114 GCA_038221045.1 Gemmatales bacterium | reverse complement strand
GGGCTTACGCCACCTGGCTATTGACAGTCACCCCTTCAGGGCTTGGCCTCAGCCCTGAAGGGGCGGCAGTCAATAGCCAGGTGGCGTAAGCCCCTGGTCTCTTTTCGTCTTCTGGTCAAGTTATCATTTTCTGGGCTTGTCAAGCATCGAACAGATTGGTATAGCCACCCGCCCTGATTCAGAAACAAGCCAGGATTGTAGGCCGGAACGGGAGAGGCGACTCTCTCGATGCGGGGGATCTCCGGCCAGGGAATGCGCCGCGAGCGCAGGGAAGGGAGGAAGCCTGTGGCCAT
The DNA here is from genome assembly GCA_038221045.1 of Gemmatales bacterium. Taxonomy (GTDB): domain Bacteria; phylum Planctomycetota; class Planctomycetia; order Gemmatales; family Gemmataceae; genus JBBRIK01. The sequence continues at coordinate 11,821 of JBBRIK010000041.1, read as the reverse complement.
GCCAGGCATTCGGCACAAATTGACGCGGTCGGACCTGGGGAGCCGGGCGCGTTTGCTGACCTGTCTCCTTGTCCCGTGGGCGATCGCGGCCGGCGGCTGCGGTTTCTGGGACGAACTCCGCTCCAACGACTATTCCTTCAGCGCGACGATTCATCCGCCGCCGCCCCTCGAAGTGTTGACCAGCAACACCACGGACGGCTGGAAGCGAGCCAAGGCCCTGGGCCGTCTCCAGGAGCCAGCCCAGAACAAGGGCAGCGAACGCGAACAGGAACTGGCGCTGCTTTACCTGAGCCGGGCGGCTCGCGAGGACGAGCAGGCCATCTGCCGCCTTGAGGCCATCAAGACGCTCGCCACTTACAAGGACCCCCGCGCCATTCCGCCGATCATCGACGCCTACTACCGAGCCGACGGCTTCAGGCCGGACGATCGGACTGTCATTCGTATGCAGGCGCTGACCGCGATGGGTACCATCGCCAAGGACGATCCCAAGGCGCTCGAATGCCTTGTGAGCGTCGTGCAGGCGCCGCCGGTCGATTCCGGCAAGAGCAATGAGGACACGAAGCAGCAGACCCTCCGCGAGCGTCTCACCGCGGTCCGCGCCCTGGGCCACTTCAAGAACTATCGGGCCACCGAGGCGCTGGTGCAGGTGCTGCGGGCGGAGAGGGACGTCGCCCTCCATGACGCCGCGCATCAGTCGCTGGTGGCCGTCACCGGCAAGAAACTGCCGGCGGACGCCAAGGCGTGGGACGATCTGCTCAACAATCCCGCCGCGCCGCAAGATCGCGCCATTGCCAGGGACGACGGCAACAAGGTGAAGCTGATGCAGCCCATCATCCGCACCGGGTTGACCGACAAGGACAAACCGCGTCAGTGAGTTGCCTCTTGCCGCTTGCGGCTTAGCGGCCTGCCCGCTACTCCGCAAGCGCCTAGACGTTGGGTATCGCATCGAGGTCAGGGGCCGCCCACTCCTGACGACGCCACTTCTCCACGGCAATCGCCGCCATTGCCGCATTATCCGTACACCAGTGCAGAGGCGGGATGAAGACCTCGACGCCCTCCGCCGATGCCATCGCCTCCAGAGCAACTCGCAATCGCCCGTTGGCCGCCACGCCGCCGCCGACCGCGAGCCGGCGCAGCCCTGTCTTGCGGATCGCCTGCCGGCACTTCGCCGCCAGCACTTCCACAACCGCTTCCTGAAAACTCGCCGCCAGATCGGCGCGGAACTGTCCGGGAGGCGGCGTCACGATCTCCTGGGTGTTGCCTCCCGCCATTGCGTAGCGGACCGCTGTCTTCAGGCCACTGAAGCTGAAGTCGAGGCGGGCGTCGTGCAGAAAGGAACGCGGAAAGCGAAACGCCGTGGGATTGCCCTGCGCCGCCTCGCGCTCGACCGCGGGACCACCGGGAAAGCCCAGAGCGAGCAGGTTCGCCACCTTGTCGAAAGCTTCTCCCGCTGCATCATCAATCGTCGCTCCCAGCCGCTCGAAGGTGAGCGCGTCGCGACAATGGAACAGCGTCGTGTGTCCGCCGCTGACCACGAGACCGACGCAGGGAAAAATATCGCATCCAGCGGCGAGCCGGCAGGCGAAGACATGCGACTCGATGTGATTGACCGCGACCAGCGGGACGTCGAGCGCGAAGGCGAACATCTTGGCGGCACTGACGCCGACGAGCAGAGCGCCGACGAGGCCGGGCCGATTGTGGACCGCGATACAGCCGATCTCGTCGAGGCGGACCTTCGCTGTCTTCAGCGCTTCATCGACGATGGGCAACAGCCGTTGCAGGTGAGCGCGCGAGGCAATCTCGGGGACGACGCCGCCATAGCGCGCGTGAAGTTCCGTCTGAGAGGCGACGATATTGGCGAGGACGTCGAGTTCGTCCGTGAAGACGGCGGCAGCGGTCTCGTCGCAGGACGTTTCCAGAGCGAGGAAATAAGTACGGCTCATCTCCTGATTGTACGCCGCCGTGAGAGGGGAGGGAGTGTCACGTCAGTCGAGCCGAACTGCGACGCGGAACCCCACGCCGTAACTGCGGAATGTGGGGTCGCCGATACTGCGAGAGGCAGCACGGCAGTCCTTCGGAGGACCGCTCCAGCAGCCGCCGCGCAGAATGCGACTGACTCGCTCCTTCATAGGGGTTTCTCGCAGGGGATCCGTTCGGCGAAGATCCGCATAAGGCCCATGCCAATCCTGACACCACTCGTACACGTTCCCGTGCATGTCGTGCAATCCCCAGGCATTCGCAGGATAAGACCCCACCTCACGCGGCCTCTCCAGGTAGTCCCCTTTCTTGTCCGTCCCATAGGGAACGGTCCCATTACAGTTTGCCTCGGCGCTGTTGAGAACGCTGCCGAAGTGGAACACCCTCTCCCCTCCCGCCCGGCAGGCGTATTCCCACTGTGCCTCGGAGGGCAGTTCAACCTTGCGGCCCATTTTTCGGCCGAGCGTTTCGCAACACTTCACCGCCTCCTCCCACGACACGTTCTCCACCGGAAATCGTGTCGTGACTAGCCCCTTCACCTTCTCTTTTCTCGCACCATCTGCCTTGAAGTCGCTCGGGTTCTTCCCTGTCAGCTTCTGGTACTGCTCCTGCGTCACTTCGTACTTGCCCAGGTAGAACGCGCGCGTGATCTCGACTTCGTGTGGCACTTCTTCGTCCACCCAATCTCCCGCCACTTTCCCGAAAGTCTTTCGCTGATAAGCCCTCTCCGCATCGGGCGAACCCATCCGGAATGTTCCTGGCGGGATCAACACTACCTTCAGTGTCAGGCCGTTGCCCAGGTCGAATTCCTCCTCGGCCGTGCGTCCAAGGAAGTCGGCCCATGCCTGCTGCAATCCCTTCGCCGCCTTCTCGTCGAAGGGTGCCCTCGCTCGCGCCGGTTCCGGACCCGAAGGTTTGTCCTTCCGGTCTCCTTCGGGAGTCCTCGTCCCGGCGAGGACGAACCAGGCGCCCACAGCGAAGGCCAGGATCAGTGGAACAAGAGCGAGCAGCCATTTGTTCCAGCGGCGCGGAGCGAGCGATGGCTCCCCACGCCCGGCCGGGAGATCCGTCTCGTAAGCCGAGGTCGCCTCCACGTCGGGCAGGAGCGGGTCGGTCTGGTTGGGAGACATCGTTAGTGGGAAGGACGCTCCCGGCTGCGTCTGGGTACGGCCGTGCAGAGTGGGAGAGAGAGTGACCGGGGCCGTCCCCAGCCCTTGCAGGAATTCCTCCACGCTCTGCTGGCGTGAGGCCGGCTCCTTGCTCAACGCTTTCAGACATACGGCGTCCAGGCGACCGTCGAGGAGGGGGTTGAAAGACGAGGGCGGGGGCGGCAGAGTCTGCAAGATCTCCACATACAGAGCCGGCATCGGTCCTTCGAAAGGCAAGCGCCCCGTCAGCAACTCGAAGAGAAGGACGCCCAGGCCATAGACGTCAACCGTGGTCCCCATGTCCTTCTTGCCGGTGACCTGTTCCGGGGCCATGTAGCCTGGCGAACCCATGCCCGTTCCGGTCGCTGTCAGTCGTGCGTCCTGGGAGGTGAAGTCACGCGCCAGGCCAAAGTCCATCAGCACCGGCTCGCCCGACGGACGGACCATCACGTTGCCTGGCTTCAAATCGCGGTGGATGATGCCGCGCGTGTGCAGATGCGCCACCGCTGTCCCGATCTTCCTCATTACCTCGATCGCCTGGGGGATCGGCCAGGGGATGCCCTTCTCGATCATGTGCGAAAGGGGAGTCCCCTCGATATAGGGCATGGTGAAGAACAGGACGCCATCGACTTCCTCAAGGTCGAAGACCGGACACAGATTGGGGTGTTCGATGCCGGCGGCCAGGGCGGCTTCACGACGGAAGCGCTCCAGGGCGATCCCTTCCGCAGCCTTGAGATGAGGGACCTTGAGCGCGACTTTGCGGGGGAGACGGGTATCCTCAGCGAGATAGACGGCCCCCATCCCGCCGGCACCCAGTTTGCGGACGATGCGATAGCGTCCCAGTTCTCCACTCAACTCCCGCTCGTGCATCATCGGCCTGTCCTCGGAACGGCGCTTCACTCCTCCTTGTTGTACCCGATGCTAGCCTGGCGGGCTTCGTTGATCTCTCCGAAGACGCTCGCGGCCAACTCGAAGGAGTGAAGCCGGGCGGCATGGTCGAAGATCTGGGAGGTGAGCATCACCTCGTCGGCTTGCGTCTGGGCCAGTAACGCCTCCAGGCCCTGGCGGAGAGTGGACGGCGCGCCGACGACGGACACCCGCGTGGTGCGCTCGACGTGCGCCCGCTCGGCGGGACTCCACAGTTCGTCCATGTTGTCCACCGGGGGCGGCAGCAGTCCCCTGGTTCCGCGAGTGATGTTCAGGAACTGCTGCTGGAGCGTGGTAAACAGCCTTCGGGCCTCGGCGTCGGTGTCGGCCGCGAAGACGTTCACGCCGATCATGACGCGCGGCCTGGCAAGTGACTCCGAAGGTTTGAAGAGATCGCGATAAAGCTCAAGGGCCGCATACAGGTAGTCGGGCGCGAAGTGCGAGGCGAAGGCGAACGGCAACCCCAGTTCGGCGGCCAGCGTGGCGCTGAAGTCGCTCGACCCGAGCAACCAGATCGGCACGTCCAGACCCTCCCCCGGAACGGCCCGCACGGCCTGACCGGCGGCGGGGTGGAAGTAAGACATGAGTTCCAGCAGGTCCCGCGGAAAGGTGTCGCCAGTGCCCAGGTTCCGGCGCAGGGCGAGGGTGGTCTGGTAGTCGCCGCCAGGCGCGCGGCCCAGGCCCAGGTCGATCCGGCCGGGGTAGAGAGACGCGAGGGTCCCGAACTGCTCGGCGATCACCAGGGGAGCATGGTTGGGGAGCATGATGCCGCCGGCCCCGACACGGATATGCGCGGTGCCGCCGGCAACGTGGCCGATGACGACGGACGTCGCCGCACTGGCGATGCCCTTGAGGTTGTGGTGCTCGGCCAGCCAGTAGCGCTGATACCCCCACTGTTCGGCGTGGCGGGCCAGGTCCAGGGTGTTGCGGAAAGCATCGGCGGCCGTGCCGCCCTGCCGGATCGGAGCGAGGTCGAGCACGGAGAAAGAAACGTCGGCAGGCTGTCTCACGATTGTTTCTCCGAGTACTGACCCGGCGAGCGGGGCCAGTAATGGCCCATGCGCACCAAGTTAAAGATTGGGACACGAAGAAACCATCCCTTGAAGCGTTGGGGGATCTCCTTCAGCCCCCTTCAGGGGGCTTTGGCACATAGCCCGGTCCTTCAGGGCCGGGCGACCGTGCCGGACCTCTCCCAGGGCGATCTGAGCGTGTCCGCTCCACGAGACATCCGGCGGGGGCGAGAAGTATAAGGGTCTCACAAAGCAGTACGCTCGATCTGAGCGTGTCCGCTCCACGAGACATCCGGCGGGGCCGCCCGGCCCTGAAGGACCGGGCTATGTGCCAAAGCCCCCTGAAGGGGGCTGGAAGAGAAACCAGGACAGGGAACGCTTCCTCGTTCCCGAACTTAACTTGGGCGCACGGGCCATTTCCTGGCCCTGCTCGCCTATCCAGCACGGAAGTACTTCTACGGATTGGCGTCCAGTCGAACCCCGCTGAGCGGATGCTGGGTGACCGCGTCCCACGCCAACTCTTGCAGCAGTCGATTGAGCTTCTCCTCCTGGTCTCCGAGCTTCGCCTGCTTCAGGATATTGGGAACGGGCAACCCTACCGGAGTGCGGCGGTAGAGGACGGCGAAGTTGCAATAGGCGACCAGGGCTTGCAGGGGCGGCGTTCCGTGGCCGAGAGCGTCGGTGAACAGGTCTTCCTGCGATTTCAGTCCCGGCGCCTGACCCGCGATGATCTTCTCGCGCAGGGCGATCACGGCCTGGGGAGCGGGGACCTCGAACAGTACCGTCTTGCCCAGTTTCTTGTTCAACTCCCCGATGTGCTCGTCCATGCTCTTGAAATAGACCGCGTGCCGTTTCCGCAGTTCCTCCCCGGTGATGGCGTTGTGATCGACCTTTGCGGGCCGCTTGGTCGTCGGCTCGTAAATGTCCCAGCGGAGCCAGATGGGCTGGACGAGGACGCGGATATCCTTGTTGTGCTCCAGGGCCAGTTTGGTGAAGTTTTCGATGCCCGCGTCGGGAAGGAAGATCGGCGAGAGCGTCAGCACATCCACCTTGCCTGTCTTCAGCGCTTCTCTGGCCTTGTTCTTGTCCTCGGCAATATCCCAATGCTGAATGACGCGCGAGCCGCCGATCGACGACACGCCGAGTTGAAGGTGGTTGGGGATCGCCGCCTTTTTGCAGAGATCGCTCATGATGCCGGGGACCCAGACGTGAAAGCTGTGTCCACAGGTGAAGACGCGCTGGCCCTTGGCGATCGGTTCGGCCAGCCTCTCGTTCTTCTTCTCCTGAGCGGCAACCTGGCCGGCCGGCACAAGGGCCGCGCCGAGCAACGCCAGGGTCGAGACGATTACTCGCCAGCGGAAACCAGATTGGCTGCGTGCAAACATTGCGAGGACTCCTTGCGATGCGACTTCAGATTGGAAGGGCGAGGCTCGCGCCCGTTGTCAGATAGGCTATGGCGAACGGAAGAAATGGCGATGCAGGCAGGGGATGGGCATTCGGTCGATTCGGGACAAGGCTGGAACAATCCAGCCCAGGGCAACGCACTGGGCCGGCTCAGCACTCTCGCGGCCTACCATTGGTGTCGGTATTCTAACCGGAGTACGTTCCACCCGATACCTCGGAGACCCTCATGCGAAAGCAAAAGAGTTCGGCCGCCGCCGCCCTACTCGCGGCGTCTGCACTTCTCACCTGGCTGGCGGCTTCCGCTCAGGAGCGGCCGGCAAAGGGAGACCCCTTCGTCCATGTGCCGGACACGGTCTCTCCGGAGGCCCGAAAGTACCTGGAAGCACTTCCCGATCCGGCGACCTTGCCTGCGTGGCCGGCAGCGGGCGACCGGACCGGCTGGAAGCGGGCATGGGAGGCCGGAGAGGCCGAGAGCGAGCCGAAGGTCAAGGCCACTCTCAAGCGGTATCAACCGGCAGTCGAGGAGCGGAAGCTCGGCGGCGTCCGCGTGCTGGACGTCAAACCCAAGGGCTGGAAGGACAACGGCAAGGTACTCGTCCACGCGCACGGCGGGGGCTACACCATGTACAGCGCCCGCTCGCGCCTGCACAGCAGCGTGCCGGCCGCCGACGCGACCGGCCTGCGGGTGATCTCGGTCGATTACACCGTCGCCCCCGCCGGAAAGTGGCAAGCCGTGACCGATCAGATGCTCGTGGTGTTCGATGGGCTTCAGAAGGAGGGCTACAAACTGAAGGACGTCGCCCTCTACGGGGAATCGGCTGGGGGCGGGCTGGCGGCGGGGAGCGTCCTCAAGATGCGGGACAAAGGGCTTGGAATGCCGGCCGCCGTCGTGCTCTGGTCTCCCTGGGCCGACGTCACCAACAGCGGCGACTCGGCCATCACGATGAAGAACTTCGAGCCGACGTACCTCCATGACAGGCATCTCAAGTTCGCAGCCGACGCCTACGCCGAGCCGAAGGACCAGAAGAACCCCTACGTCTCCCCGGTTTATGGTGATTACTCGAAGGGGTTTCCGCCGACGCTGATTCAGGGTGGGACGAGAGAGCTTTTTCTGAGCCACTTCGTCCGCCTCTACCGGGCGATCGACGGGGCCGAGAGGATGGCCGTGCTGGACCTGTACGACGGCATGCCCCATGTATTCCAGATCCGTCCGGAACTGGCGGACGCCCCGGAAACCAGGACGGCGCTGAAGAAGATGGCCGCTTTCCTGAAACAGCATCTGAGAGACAAATCGTAGTGCGGAGAGGCCCGTCGGTTACAGCCGACACTCAAGTCAGACACGAACCCTCTTGCGGGGAGCTATTTAGATTCCCGCCAACATCAGACTGATGAGTATTCCAACAAGCGTTCCCCACGCCGACAGGCGAATCCACGGAGTCAGGGTCCTGTCGTAGAACGGGAAACTGTAGACCCCGCCAAGCAGGGAGCGCGGCGGCTGAGGATTGGCGAGTTGAAATTGCGCGGATTCGAGACGAAGCCTTGTCGGCTCCATCAGATCGCGAGAAAGGTCCTGGGCCTTCTTCTCCTCCTCATGGGGATCGTCGGCCAGCCCGTAGCCGTCGCGATCTTTCTCGCGCGCTTGCTCCTGAACGCCCGCCGGCATCGGTTCGTCGCCGGCGAGGTCATAGCCGTCGGTCGTCCTCTGCGCCTGGGCGAGCGGCCTCTCGGCGATCAAGGGCGGCAGCGCTTCCCCGCCCTCATCATTTCTCTTCTTCTTTCGTCGAGACTTGCCACCCTTCCGAGTGGTGGCGATCCAGACGAGACGGCCCAGTAGACGAGCATAGATGAGCAAGGCCGCCGCCCCCATCGCCGAGGCGAGCGGGATCAGCCAGCCCGAGACGGTCATGGCGACGTACCACGGAACGATGCCCGCCGCGATGACGAGGAAGGATGCGACATAGAACGCCAGGGTCGTCAGTGGCTTTCGACACAGAGCGCGCAGGGCCTGGAAGTGGAGGACGATCCAGAGTGAGTTGCCGAGCAACGCGGAGAGAATGCCGACCGGAAAGAACAGCCAGAGGACGCCGCCGGCCAGCAGCAGCGCCAGAGCGGGGTCCTCCGAGAGAATGTCGCGGTACTGTCCATGCAGGATCATGCCCAGCGGCGCGAGCCAAAACAGCAGCAGCCAGGCCATCGTCGCGCCGCGCCACACCCAGTCGAGGTAGAGTTCGTCCGGCCAGGTCACCTCGTCATTGCCGGTCCCAGTCTGCTCGACGACGACGAGGAAACAGTGGGAGACATAGGCAAAAAGACCACTGCCGGCGATGATGACGAAGATGAACAGAAAGAGAAAGAGCATGGCGCTTCCGGCCGCGCCGGCGTACGCTACGAGCATGGAAGTCCTCCGCCCCGCCGCTTGCGGCTTAGCAGGCAGCCCGCTAAGCCGCAAGCGGCAAGAACTGTCACTTGCTGACGAGGGGGAGCGTCCCTTCCTGCGCCATCCGGCGGACGTCCTGGGTAATCTTCATCGAGCAGAATTTCGGGCCGCACATCGAGCAGAACTTCGCCGACTTGAACACTTCCTGAGGCAGCGTCTCGTCGTGCATTCGGCGAGCCGTCTCCGGGTCCAGCGACAGATCGAACTGGCGGTTCCAGTCGAACTCGAAGCGCGCCTTCGACAGGGCGTCGTCGCGGTCGCGCGCTCCCTTGCGGCCACGCGCGATGTCGGCGGCGTGCGCGGCGATCTTGTAGGCGATCACGCCCTGGCGCACGTCGTCCTTGTTCGGCAGGCCCAGATGCTCCTTCGGCGTGACGTAGCAGAGCATGGCCGCGCCGGCCTCTCCCGCGATGGCGGCGCCGATGGCGCTGGTGATGTGGTCGTAGCCCGGCGCGATGTCCGTCACAAGCGGCCCCAGGACGTAGAAGGGCGCCTCATGACACAGCTCGCGTTCCTTCTCGACGTTCATCTTGACGAGATGCATCGGGATGTGGCCCGGCCCCTCGATCATCACCTGACAGCCATGCTCCCACGCCTTGAGGGTCAACTCGCCCAGCGTCTTCAGTTCCGCGAACTGGGCCGCGTCGTTGGCGTCGGCGAGACAGCCGGGACGCAAACCGTCGCCGAGACTGAAGGTGACGTCGTAGGCCTTCATGATCTCGCACAGTTCGTCGAAGTGCGTGTACCACGGGTTCTGCTGATGATGCGCGATCATCCAGCCGGCGATCAGCGAGCCGCCCCGGCTGACGATGCCGGTGACGCGATCCTTCGTCAGCGACACATACTCCAGCAGGACGCCGGCGTGGATCGTCATGTAATCGACGCCCTGCTTCGCCTGATGCTCGACCATGTCCAGGAGCATGCGCGGCGTCAGGTCGGCGGGTTCCTTGACGTTCTGAATCGACTGATAGATCGTCACCGTGCCGATCGGCACCGGCGAGGCTTCGATGATCGCCTGGCGGATGGCGTCGATGTTGCCGCCGGTCGAGAGGTCCATGACGGTGTCGGACCCGAGATGGACGGCCATGTGCAGCTTTTCCAGCTCGTCCTCGACGGTGCCGGTGACGGCGGAATTGCCGATGTTGGCGTTGATCTTGCAGGCGCTGGCGACGCCGATGCACATCGGTTCGAGGCGCTGGCTGAGATGGACCGTGTTGGCGGGAATGACCATGCGGCCGCGCGCCACCTCGTCGCGGATCAGTTCCGGCTCAAGGTTCTCGCGCTTGGCGACGAAGGCCATTTCGTCGGTGATGATGCCCTTGCGGGCGGATTCGAGTTGCGTCATGAACGGCTACTCTCTCGCGGACAAACGGTGACGGAAGACGCCGGGGAGAGCAGAGAGGAACAGCAAGACCGGAGTGGCCGGTGAATCGCTTCCCTTCGCAGGTGCTAACCTGATCAGGTTCCAGGGTCTGCTCTCAGCCCGTCGGGGGCACCCCTAGCGATACCTACGCGGATTGTACCCCGTTCGCCTCCCTCCGGCCATAGCCTCGACGCCGATCCGCGCCGCTGCCGCGAATCCGATTGCCGCTGTCGCGACGGATCGGCTACTCTATCAGTATCCCACTTCTGTCCCCTCGCCCGCGGACAGGAAGTGATTCTCAACCTCATTTCAGGAGATTTCACCATGAAGCGCACTGTCCACCCCCTGGCGGTGATGGCGCTCGTTGCCGGAGTGGCGCTGACGCTGACAGCCGCTCCCGCTCCGGTCACGCCCCCCGCCGTCGTCAAGGACCGTGAGAACTTCATTCCGCGCCAGAAGTACGCTCCGCTTCCCGGCAAGTCGATTGGCCTGCTGGTCAGCGACGTGACGGCGAAGATGCAACACGATGGCCGGGGCGGACCGCCCGACTCGATGGGCTTCAGCGTCAATAACGGCAGCTATCGCTGGATCTACGTTCCCGTCGAGCAGCGCGCCGACGCGATCATCTTCGATCTGAACGTCCCCGCCGGCGAAAAGGGCAACCTGACGCAGCGCTATCCGCTGCTGAACATGGCCAACGCCCGCACGGTCAAGAAGTGGAACATCGACGCATCTTATGCCCTGGTCGAGGTCGAGGTCAATAACGGCGAAGGTTCTCCCGCCGGCGAGAGCTTCGCGGCCACCAAGATGACCCGGCTCGACGGCACCAAGGACTATCCGCTGAACGTGACCGAGACGGTCGCCTCGATGAAGAAACGCTACGCGGAGTGGAAGAACGAGCAGAAGGACAAACTCGACGAGGCGATGCTCGACTCCCAAAAGAAGGCGCTCAAGGACCGCAAGCCGACCGGCCCGCGCGAGACGCAAGAGCTGATGTACATGACCTGGGACGCCGAGGCGAAACGGCTGCGCGTCAGCTTCCGCACGACGATGAGCGATGGCGCGTATGTGTTTGTGGGCGGCGGCATTCAGCGCGATCCGTTCCCGCTTCCCGTGCCTCCCGGCAAGCGGCTGCCCCCTCCTCCTGGCGCGCCTCCGCTGCCGCAGGGCTTTGCCGCGTTCCCGCCGCCTCCGCCGTTCGAGCAGCGCGTCCGCACCGGCACCAGCTTCGGCATCGAGTTCGGCATGGCCTACGAAGTGACGCCGACCGGAAAGCTCGACCGCACTCTGACGCTGCCCGCGCAGGCGTTCGTGAATGAGCTGCCGGTTCCGCCGCGCATCGGACCGCGCGGTCCCGGCGGGCCACTGCCGCCGCGTCCCGGTCTCCGCGATTGATCGGGTGCCGCTCTCGAATTTGGCAGGGGGCTGTCTTGTCCTGCTCCCCTCGCCCCTATCCTGGGGAGAGGGTTTCTTCTCTTGCTCCCCTCGCCCCCGGCTTTGCGGGGGAGAGGGGAGCAAGAACGAAGACACCCTGCCTAAATCCAGAGCGGCACTG
>JBBRIK010000040.1:0-12184 GCA_038221045.1 Gemmatales bacterium | reverse complement strand
GGGTGTGTCAGAGCGCGCGCACCGCGTACGCATTTGGGCAGGAGGGGGGGTGAGGGGCGCTAAGCAATTAACGAATTCGGCGCCGACGTGCATCATAGCACAGTGAGTAGCACCCGCTATGCACAAAGGCCGATGTGTTCGTACAGGCCGCCATTGGCTCAAAAGAGATATCCAGCAAGGACTCTGATTGGGTTTGGCGGCCTCTATTCCATTCGAGGACACAAGTGCCTGGGCGGCGTGCAGCGGCAACACCTTGAGCGCGACGCGGCGTCCGAGCGACTCCTGCTCGGCTTCGCAGACGACGCCCATGCCGCTGCGTCCGATCTCGCGGAGGAGTTGATAGTCTCCCAGACGGCGGAGGCCACGGTCCGCGCTCATGCTCATTTCTCCTGGACCCGGCTCGAATACAGGAGCACGTCATCGATATGCAAACGCGCCCCCTTTGGCAGCACGAAGTGAATCTCACTCGCCGCGCGGAACTTCTCGGGCAGTTCGACGAAATCGACCGTCGCCTCTGTCCACTCCCCTTTCTTCAAGGTCGCCAGCGTTCTCGCCGTCTGCTTGCCTCCGTGCGCGAGAATGATTTGCATCGCGTCCGCGCCTTCAAGGTGATAGCGAAAGCGAACGTGCGCCTGTTTGCCAAGGGGTCGAGGGCCGCGCAGATCGAGCAGGAGCCACGGCTTGCCGTCCGGCCCACCCTCGACAGAGCGCGCGGCTTTCCACGTCAGCGGCGGCTTGTGCGCTACGATCTCGAAGAGGCCGGGCCACTCCTGTCCTTGCTTGCCGGTGTCGAACCAGCCACAGAACAGCGGCCGCTCCGGGAACGGTCTCTTCTCCTCCGTCGTCGCGGCATCGAAGAGGACGATATCCTCGATCAGCAGCTCGACGCCGGGATCGGTGTAGAACTGGATATCGTCGATGCGTTCGTCCTCGCTCAGTGCGCCGCCGCTACCGTCGGGCCGGCGACACTGCGTCATGTCGGCCGTCAGCGTCAGCCACTTCTCCTGCGGGAGGTCTGTCAGCGTCAGATGACGATGATAGCCCTTCGATAGGCTGTAAAGCTGCACGCGCAGCCGATCCGTTCCCTTGAGCCAGGCGCGGAAGCCGAGACGAGTGTTCTTGCCCATCGGCGGCCCCGGCACCGGATTGAAGATGACGGCGGTGTACATTGCCCTCGCATCGCCCATCAGGTCGTCGAAGTCGTTCGTCAGGACGCCGCGACTGGCACGCTTGCTGCCCTCCGGGACGGTCATCTCGTCCAACTTGCCGCACAGCCACCAGCGGCGTTCGACATCGGTCTTGTAATCCTCGATGACATGGACCTTGTTCGGAAAATTGCCGCGCTCGACGGACTTCGATGGATTGGTAGCCTTCAGCGGAATCGGCTTCTCGGGTTTCGCTGGCGTCAAACGTCCCACGAACCAGTCGAGGAACTTGTCGAGATCGATGACCGATGTGGCGACGCGTGCATTCGCCTTGCCCGCGACGGCCTTCGTCAGTCCTTTGTCGTCCACGTCGAGCCGCATCTCCTCAATCTTGCAGAAGCCCTCGTTGACGCAGAGGGCGACGGCGACCGGATCGAAGAGCGTGGGCGTCGGCCGATCCCACAGTTGGAACAGGGCAGCCAGTTGATTGTTGAGCGGAGTGCCGAGACGAAAGACGGCATCGCGGCGCTGGCCTTCGAGCGTCAGGCTGACGGTGGCGTCGAGCGGCACGACGAGAAGCGGAACGCCGCTGCCGAAGACGGTCTTTGCCGCCTCGACGTCGGTCTTGATGTTCCATTCCGGCTCGACGGGTGGCTGGCCGGTGTAGCCGACGCGGAGCGCCCCGCCCATGAGGACGATCTGCTTGATCCACGGTTTGCTCTCGGGATGATTGCGCAGCAGCGCGGCGACGTTGGTGAGTGGACCGAGAGCGAGAATGGTGATCTTGCCGGGATCGGCCTTGAGCTGCGCGTACAGGAAATCGACAGCGGTTTCCTTGACAGGCCGCTTGCGGAAGGCGGGACGAAGCGCGTACTGCAACTGGCCGTGGATCTCGGGGCGATGACGAGTAGCGCGGCCCGCTGACACGGGGATGTCACTCTTGCCGGCGGCGTGAAGGAAACGGCAGACGAGGTTGGCGCGTGTGTGCGCGTCGCCGAGAACGGTCGTGATCCCTCGGACGTCCAGTTCGGGACTGGAGAGGGCGAGCGCCAGAGCGAGCGCGTCGTCGATGTCGTCGCCGATATCGGTATCGACGAGGAGAGGAGTTTTCGCGGAGACGGGAACGACGAGAAGGAGAAGTGCCAGAAGAGCGGTCGTGATGCGGAGGTTCATGGTGGTGCGCCTTGTTGACCCAGAGGTTCCTTCTTGCCGCTTGCGGCTTAGCGGGCTGCGCGCTAAGCCGCAAGCGGCAAGAAGGCGATCGTACCCCGCCGCGCGTGAGATCGCAAGCGGCGCTACTCGCCTTGACGTGGGGAGGCGCGGTATACTGACTATTCGAGACTTCTCGTCGCAATCCCTTCCGGAGGTTCTTCCATGCGGTCTCACAACGGCGTCTGGCGGATCGCGACCGGTGCGGCCCTCACTCTGCCTCTGTTGCTTCTCGTCGCGGTCCTCGCCCAGCCGCCCAAGGTCGATAAAGGCGAGGAAGTGGAGGAGAAAAAGCCTCCGATGGAAGTCCTTCGTGTTGAGGACCCGCCCTCGAAGAACCCCTCCCGGCCCACTTCCCTGGACATCGACCTGGGACCCGCCGCCCTGAGCGCAAAGCACCCTGGCATCCGCGAACTCTTCAGCAGCCTGGCCGTCCCTCACGACCTGGCCGTCCTGCGCATCCCCTTGAGCGAGAAGTTGGAGAATGTCCGCGTCAAACCGCTGAAGGACTATGTGGGCGCCCAGCCCGGCAAGCTCAAGGACAGGGTCAAGCTCCAGCCTTTCGTCAAGAACGAATGGAAGGACGCTCCCGAGCGCCCCGTGTCGCCTTCCGCGATCAAGGAAGTCGTCCCCTACGAGCAACTCGCCCAGCAGGAGGTCGATAAGTTCCTTGCCGAACGCTGGGAGAACGTCCCGGCGGGCCAGGAGAGGCACCTCTCTCTCGGCGACAAACTGGTGGCCGCCGAACAGGCGCTGACCGCTGCCGCCCGCTTCCACGAGGCCGCTCGCGACAGCGACGTTCGCAAGGGCGAGGGCTGGAACAGGGTGCGCGAGGAGCTTCGCGGCCGGCTGCTCAAGATCAGTCTCGAACGCATGCAACTCCTCACCGAACAGGACAAATGGGACGACGCCGTCGGACTCGCTTCGGACACCGTCAAGCGCTTCCCCTCGGCCGGCGAGCAGAAGGCGATCGCCGAGCCGCTCGCGAAGCTCCTCCAGAAATCACTCGATACCGGCGCGGACGTCAGCAAGTACAAGATGGTGCTCGCGCAACTCCAGAAGATAGAAAGCGCCCTGCCCCTGGCCAACGTGACGCAGCCGCTCCGCGACAGTCTCGCCGCACTCGCTCAGCCGCACCTGACTGCCTCCCTCGAACACAAGAAGGCCAATCGTTTGGAAAAGGCCCAGGACGAATTGCGCCAGGCCGAGCTAATCTATCCCTATCTGCCGGGACTGAAAGACGTGCAGGTCGATGTCGCCAACGACAATCCGACGCTGAAAGTCGGCGTCCGCGAGTTGCCTTTGAACCTGTCGCCGGCGACGGCCTTCAACGAGGCCGAGAAGCAGGCCGTCGAACTGATGTTCGAGAGCCTGTACGAGTTGGGACCGGAGCCGGACGGCGGGCGCTTCCGGCCGGCGCTGGCTCGCGGCCGGCCTGGCCTCGTGGCCCTGGGGCGCGAGATCGTGCTGCCGCGCGATGCCTTCTGGTCCAATGGCAAGCCGATCACCTCGGCCGATGTCGTCAGCACTCTTCGATTGCTTCGCAGCGACTGGCCGGGACGAGTCCATGCCTGGGCCGACGATCTGATGGACGAGGCTGTCGTCACTGACCCGTTCCAGATCAAGTTGACGCTCAAGCAGGGCTGCCTCGATCCTCTTGCGCTGATGTCCTTCAAGGTGCTGCCGCAACTGGAGCGGCCCGCTCTCCGCCGGCCCGACGACAAGGATTTCGCTCAGGCGCCGATTGGCAGCGGTCCCTTCATGCTCGACGCCACGGCTCGCTCCGATGAGGGCCGGCCCTACAAACGCTTCCTGGCCAATCCGTACTATCGCAGCCGTCCCGGCAGGACGGGGTTGCCGCGCATCCGCGAGGTGCAGTTCTTCGAGGCGAAACTCGATGCCGCTCCCGAATCGGCCACCGAACTCGCGAAGGCGTTCGGCGACGGCCGGCTCAACCTGGTGCCTAATCTGCCGGCCGAGATGGTCAGCACTCTGCGCAAGACGGCGAACGTGACCGTGGCCGGCCCGCTGCCGACGCGGCGCATCTACATGCTGGCCGTCAACCATCGCCGGCCCAACCTCGACAGCGCTCCGCTGCGCCGCGCGCTCGCCCTGGCGATCCCGCGTGACGAGATGCTCAAGAAGTTCTTCCGCGCCGATCTGGACGACAAGGTGCATCAACCGCTCTGCGGTCCGTATCCGACCGGCTCCTGGGCCAGTCCGCCGCGCAAGTTTGAAGACCGCGACAAGGGGGACGTCCTGTTCAATCTCAACGCGGCCAAGGCTGCGTTCCAGGCGTCGAAGAAGGGCAAACTGACGCTCGAACTGAAGTATCCGAACGAGCCGGCGGTCGAGAAGGCGATGGGGTTCCTAAAGAAGCATCTGGAGACGGAGTTGCCGGGCCTGACGCTGACGCTGAAGCCGGTGACGCTGTACAACCTTCAGGTGGACGTGGCCAAGGACCGCGAGTACGACCTGGCCTACTACTGGTACGACTATCCCGATCCGACGTTCTGGCTCTGGCCGCTGCTCGATCCGCGTTCGGCCCAGGTCGGCGGCCCGAACTTCCTCGGCTACACCGGCGGCGGCGGACGACTCGAACAGATGTGCCGCAATGCGCTGAATCATCGTAACTTCAAGGACGTTCAGGAGATCACGCACACGATCCATCAGGTCTTCGTGCAGCAGGAGATGCCCTTCATTCCGCTCTGGCAACTCGACCGGCACATTGCTTTCTCGAACGCGGTCCAGATGCTCGACGGTACGCGTAAACTTGACCTCAGCGGCTCAACCCCGGAAATCGATCCGCTGCGCCTCTTCGGCACGGTCGAGTTCTGGAAAGTAGCTCGCAAGTGATCGATAAGAGAACTACTGACCTTTGATGGAAATTGTCGATCGGCTAAACTAACAAACGTACAGTTCGAGTAAAAATCACTCACATTCATGAGGATAGGTCAATGGCCGATCAGGGCGACAATCGAGAGTTGCAATCGACCCTCGCGCTCATCAAGAAGACGTTCGGCGCGGGCGCGATCATGCAGATGAACGAGGACACGCTGCACGACATTCAGGGCATCAGCACCGGCTCCCTGTCGATCGACCTGGCGCTGGGCGGCAAGGGACTGCCGCGCGGCCGAGTCGTCGAGATCTTCGGACCGGAAGCGAGCGGCAAGACGACGGTGGCCCTGCATGCGGTCGCCCAGGCGCAGAAGACAGGCGGAGTGGCGGCCTTCATCGACGCCGAACATGCCCTCGATCCGTCGTGGGCCAAGCGCCTCGGCGTCGATCTCGAAGCGCTGCTCGTCAGCCAGCCCGAAAGCGCCGAACAGGCGCTGAAGATTGTCGAGATGCTGGCGAAGTCGAACTCGGTCGATATCATCGTCGTCGATTCGGTGGCCGCCCTCGTGCCGGAATCTGAGTTGAAGGGAGAAATCGGCGACGCCCAGCCCGGCGCCCAGGCCCGGCTGATGAGCCAGGCGCTGCGCATCCTGACGCCGACCATCTCGCGTACCAAGACCTGCCTGGTGTTCATCAATCAGTTGCGCCAGAAGATCGGCGTCATGTTCCAGAATCCTGAGACGACGTCGGGCGGGCTGGCCCTGAAGTTCTATGCCTCGGTCCGGCTCGACGTGCGCAAGGCGACGACGATCAAGGCAGCGGGCAGCGAGGAGACGATCGGTACGCGGGTTCGCGTCAAGGTCGTCAAGAACAAAATCGCGCCGCCGTTCCGCGTGGCCGAGGTCGATCTGATGCACGACCGGGGCATCGCTCGCGACGCCGACGTTCTCGACCTGGCCGTCGAGGAAGAGGTCGTTCAGAAGAGCGGCGGCTATCACAGCTACGGCGAACTGCGTCTGGGGGCGAGCCGGGAGAAATCGCTGACCTATCTGCGCGAGAACCCCGCCATGATGGACGAACTGAGCCGCAAGATCATGGAGAAGCGCGGCCTGCTCGGCGGTCCCGGCGAGAACGGCAAGCTGACGGAGGAATCGTCCGAGAAGGCTGAGAAGCCGGAAAAGCCTGAAAAGCCCGAGAAGGCGGAGAAGCCTGAGGGTTCCTCGCGCGGCTCGCGCCGTCAAGCAGCACCGGCGGAGTGACCATCGACTCCTCCTCTCTCTGCCGGGGTGAGGGAGGGTCTTGCTTGTCGTTTCGCGCTCTTTTCCCCACTCTGAGGGAAGAGCGCGAAACGGTCCCCCTCTCTGACAGGGCCCCTCATGAGCATCCGTCGAGTCCTCGTCCTGCTCGTCCTGCTTGCCGGGGGATCGCGTGCCGGAGCGGATGCCGCTGACCTGGAGAGGAGCGTCCAGGAAGTCATCAAGAAGGCCGAACCGAGTATCGCCTGTCTCCTCATCTCTCGCAGTCCCGCCTACAAGGACTATCCGCCGCGTCGTCCCCTCAACGCTTCGCCGGGCTGGCTCGGCGATTTCGAGCACGTTCGAGGCGACAGCAACACGCTCGATCCGGAGTCCGCCAAACACCGCAAACTCGACATGAGCCATGCGGACTATGTGCCTGAATCGTTCGGCAGCGGCATCGTCATCGACAGTGACGGACTGATCCTGACCAATGCCCATGTCGTCCGCGGCGCGGTCAAGGTCTTCGTGCGCTTGCCGGGAGGCGTTGAGAGTTACGCCAACATCCATGCTCTCGACACCAGGAGCGATCTGGCCGTCTTGAAGCTCATCAACCGTCCGGCGCAACCGTTGAAACCGCTGAACTTTGGAGAGGGCGAGTCGATCAAAAAGGGCCAGTTCGTCGTCGCGCTGGCGAACCCGTTCGCGGCTGGCTATCGCGACGGCGATCCCAGCGCCTCGTTCGGCATCGTCAGCAGTCTGCGCCGCCGAGCCATCAGTCTGCCGGGCGAGAGCGATCGACGGCGTTTCAGCCTGCATCAGTTCGCCACTTTGGTGATGACCGACTGCCGGCTGACGCTGGGATGCAGCGGGGGGGCGATCGTCAATCTCAAGGGGGAGTTGATCGGCGTGACGACGTCTCAGGCGGCGCTGAGCGGAGTGGAGACGCCGGGGGGATTCGCTCTGCCGTTGAGTGTCGGCGTCAGGCGTATCATCGAGGTGTTGCAGCGCGGCGAAGAGGTGGAGTATGGCTTTCTCGGCGTGCAATTCTCCTCTGTTACCCGAGGCGTGCAACTGGGGACGGTCATCAAGAATTCGCCGGCCGATCAAGCGGGCTTGAAAGGAAGCGACTACATTCTGTCGGCCGGAGGCGTGCCGGTGCGCGACGTCGATGACGTCTTCGTCACGATTGGCACCATGCTGGCGGGCAACACGGTGGAAGTGGAGCATGCCCCCTCGCTGTCTGGCCCAAGGCGGAAGGCGCGCGTGACCCTGTCGAAGTATCACACCCTGCAACCGTTCATCGCGTCGAGCCGTCCGAAAGCGATCGGCGGCCTGCGTGTCGATCATGCGAGCCTGGCGGTCCAGCGCGGCGGCGGGTTCACCACCGTCATCCCGGAAGGCGTCCTCATCCGCGAAGTGGAGCCGGACAGCCCAGCCGATCGAGCGAGTCTTCAGCCGGACAAGATCATTAGCCATGTCAACGGCAAGCCGGTGATGTCTCCCAGGGAGTTCTATCGTGTCCTGGCCGACGTTCGCGGCGACGTCGAATTGACCGTGCGGAAGGCCGAGGGCGGCTTCGATCGCGTTACACTCAAACTCGAATGAGGGGCGGCCATGCGTATCGCCATTGCGGGACTGATGCACGAATCGAACACGTTCAACGCGATGCCCACCGATCGCGCTGCCTTCGAGGCTCAGTGTCTGAAGTTTGGTCCGGCGCTTCTCGACGAGTGGCGCGACGCCCATCACGAGATCGGCGGCTTCTTCGAGGCGTCGCGCACGCTGGGATTCGAGGCGATTCCGCTGATGATGGCGTGGGCGACCCCTGCTGGTCCCGTCACCGCGCACGTTTTCGACGAACTGACCGCACGCCTGATCGACGATCTGAAACGGGTACGTCCCGACGGCCTGCTTCTCGGGCTTCATGGAGCGATGGTCTGCGAAGCGCATCTCGACGCCGATGGCGAGGTGGTGTCTCGGCTGCGTGCTGCCCTCGGTCCCGATCTGCCGATTGTTCTGACGCTCGATCTTCATGGCAACCTATCGGAACGACTCATCCGCAACAGCACGGCTGCTGTCGCCTATCGGACCTGCCCGCACGTCGATCAGCGCGAGACCGGCTTGCGAGCCGCCGCACTGTTGGTGCGACATTTGCGGGGCGAAGTGAAACTGAAGCAGGCCATCGCGAAACCGCCGCTGATCGTCAACATCATGCGGCACGACACCTCACAAGATCCGCTGAAGTCGTTCATGGACGAGACGCGGACGATGGAGCAGAAGCCCGGCGTCCTCGCCGTCAGTCTGCTGCCGGGCTTCGCCTACGCCGACGTGCCGCAGATGGGGCCGTCGATTATCGTCGTGACCGATGGCGACGAAGCGCTGGCGAAACGCGAGGCGGACGCTTTGGCCGAGCGTCTGTGGCAGGCCCGCGACCGCCTTGCCGCGTCTCTCCCTGATGCCGCGACAGCTGTAGCTCAGGCACTCAAGACGGAGAAGTTGCCCGTCGTCCTCGTCGATACCGGCGACAACGTCGGCGGCGGCTCAGCGGCCGATGGCACTATCATTCTGAGCGAACTGCTCAGGCAAGGGGCCACGGACAGCGTCGTCTGTCTGTATGCGCCGGACGCGGTCGTCGAGTGCGCCAGGGCTGGCATCGACGGCGAGGTGACACTGACGGTGGGCGGCAAGCTCGATCGCGCTCATGGCGATCCGGTGAAGATACATGGCCGAGTGCGTGTGCTGCACGACGGCACTTATCTCGAACCGGCGGTGAGGCATGGAGGCAAACGCCTCAACTTCATGGGACTGAGCGCTCTGGTCGAGATGGAAGGGCGAAACCTGCTGGTGCTGAACTCGCTGCGGCATCCGCCGTTCAGCCTCGGTCAACTGACGTGTCTGGGCATCCGCCCCGAGTTGCAGCGCATCCTTGTGGTGAAGGCGGCCATTGCTTACAAGGCGGCGTATGCGCCCATCGCGGGAACCATCATCGAGGTGGACACGCCCGGCAAAACGGCGGTCAATCCGCTTCGCTTCGAGTATCGTCACATTCGGCGGCCAATGTACCCGCTCTCCTGACGGCCCATCAATCGAACCGGTGCATCGCCTCGGGGTCGAAGTGCAATCCGACGCGATCACCGGCGACGACCCTCGGCACTCCCGCGACGACGACCGTGAGCAGGCCGTCCTCCGTTCGCAGCAGGACGTGACTCTCGTGACCCAGCGTCGAAATGCTCTCGACCACGGCGACTCTATCGGCCCCCTCCACTCCCCCCATACGAATGTCGCGCGGACGAATCCCGAGGCGGCACGGCTTCCCCTCATGTGTCCAGGCGAGGAAGTTCATCGGCGGCGAGCCGATGAAGCCGGCGACGAAGACGTTCGCGGGCCGGCAATAGAGTGACAGGGGAGTGTCAATCTGCTGCAGGCTGCCTTCGTTCAGCACGGCGACGCGCTCGCCGAGCGACAACGCCTCCTCCTGATCGTGCGTGACATGAATGGTCGTCGTCGGCCGTTCGCGATGAAGGCGGGCCAGTTCCGCTCGCAACTGGAGCCGGGCCGGCGTATCGAGTCCGGAGAGAGGTTCGTCCAGGAGGAGGAAGCGAGGCTCGCGGGCCAGCGCTCGCCCCAGTGCCACACGGCGTTGCTGGCCGCCGGAGAGTTCGCGCGGGTTACGGCCCAGCAACTCGGTCAGACCGAGCCGTTCCGCTGTTCGACGCACTCGTTCCTCGATTTCCGCCCTGGGACGGCGACGCAGTCTCAAGGCGAAAGCCAGGTTGTCCTTCACGCTCAGATGCGGATAAAGCGCTCCATCCTGAAAGACAAAAGCGACCTCGCGCCGATGCGGCGGCCAAAGCGTCGCGTCCTCCTCGTTGAGAAAGACACGCCCCCGCGTCACCTCCTCCAGTCCGGCGATCAGCCGCAGCGTCGTCGTCTTGCCGCAGCCAGACGGGCCGACGAGAACGAGATACTCGCCGGCGCGCACCTCCAGGCTCAACTGCCGCACGGCGACAATGTTGCCGGGATAAACCTTGTCCACGTTGTCCAGACGAATTCCGGCGATGGCGCGTCCCTCCCGAGACGAAATTGTAGCGAGCGCAAGAACCGGATAGAAGCCGGAGCGGCAAGCCGGGTATGCTGCCCTCAGGAGGTAGGGCGATGAACGAGAACGATCCGCGCGTGCTTCTGGTCCGGCGAGCTTGCACTCTTATCGAGGAGCATCGCGAGGAATCGCTTACCCTGGCCGACCTCGGCACGGCGCTCGACGTCAGCCCCGCGCATCTGCAGCGTCTCTTCAAAAGCGTCACCGGCATATCGCCGCGCCAGTACGCCGACGCCTGCCGCCTGGGACGCCTCAAAGAGTTACTTCGCGAGCGGAGGACCGTGACGATGGCGATGGTTGAGGTCGGTTTCGGCTCCAGTCGCGGTCTCTACGAGCGAGCCTCGACGCACCTGGGCATGACGCCGGGGACGTATCGGCGCGGCGGTCGTGGCATGTCTCTGCGCTACACCGTGGCCGGCTGTCCGCTGGGCCGGCTGCTGCTGGCGGCGACGGAACGCGGCGTCTCAGCCGTCTATCTCGGCGACAAGGACGATCCACTGGAGGCAGCCCTGCGCAAGGAGTATCACGCGGCGGCCATCGCCCGCGACGACGAGGTGTTGCAAGCCTGGCTGGAGGAGTTGCTGGAGCATCTGCGCGGCCGGCAGCCGCACCTCGATTTACCGATCGACGTGCAGGCGACTGCGTTTCAGTGGCGTGTCTGGCAGGAATTGCAGAAGATCCCGGCAGGCAGCACGCGGACGTATCGCGAGGTGGCCGAGGCGATCGGCTGTCCGACGGGAGCGCGAGCGGTGGCGCGGGCTTGCGCGACCAATCCCGTCTCGGTGGTGATCCCCTGTCATCGCGTCATCCGTGGCAACGGCGAACTCGGCGGCTATCGCTGGGGACTATCCCGCAAGCGAGCCCTCCTTGACAGAGAGAAGACGGAGGAAGCGTGCGAGCAATGAAGATGCTCTGGTCGCAGAATTCAACTGGTTTGAGCGGGGGGACTGCTGAGGGTAGTGACGAGCAGCACATCAACGATGTCGAAACTGTCGTCTGGCTGGTAGACGATAGCAGTACGTCCGCTGGGAGCGATCAAGACGAATTCACTATGCTTCACGAGGATTTCTCGTCCATCGGCCAGGTGAATGGAGAAGGGGCGAAAGGGCTTGGCCCGGAGCATCTGACGCAACTGATCGCTTGTCATGGTGAGACCCTTCCTCGCTCCTCTGAATTCCGAACCCCGCCCGGCGCAGTGGAACAACTTGGATACCTTCAGCCAGCATACAGCAACTCATTCAGCTTCAGTACTATCGTCTCTTCACGCTGGTCGAACGCACCGCTGCTCTCCAGAAGGTTCCTTTCGCCAATCACATGCCCGTGACACCATTATTCTCTGAGTTGGTTGACGTTCCTCCGGAGGGAGGTTGAAAATCGAGTTCGTTGACGAGCAGCAGATCGACGATGCTGAAGGACTCATCGGCGCGGTACACAATGATCGTTCGTCCGCCAGGGGAGGTCGATAGAAATTCGCGATGAGGCACCTGGAGCGCACGGCCATCCGCCATCCGCAGGCTGAATGGGCGGAATGGCTGAGCCTGAAGAGCCGTCCGAAGTTGTTCGATGGTCATGATGACCCCCTCAATTGATCGCCCTGCCCATCCAGGGGGATGACTTTTGGCTTCAGACCTGCCCATTGCTCGAAGGGGCGCTTT
>JBBRIK010000039.1:0-12253 GCA_038221045.1 Gemmatales bacterium | reverse complement strand
GGCTGCATCTCGAATCGACCATGCCGCAGTGCCGGCCCTCCGACCCGGCCGGCTCGCGCTACGACCTCATCCGCCAGGTGCGCAATACCGTCATCTTCGAGGCGGGGGGCAAGAACGACTGGATGCAGACCGGCGAGATGGTCAAGCTCGGCGACGCCTGGCGTCTCGTCGAGGGGCCGTCGGTCAACGCCACCGCCGTCGAGCAGACGCCCGCGCCGATGGGTTCGGGTGTCAGCGCGGCGGTCAACAGCAATCCCAAGCTGCAGAAGCTCGTCAAGGAATTGACCGAACTCGATGAGAAACCGCCCGCCGGCGGGGGATCGGGGCCGAATCCCGAGGTGGTCAAGTACAACCTCAAGCGCGCCGACGTCATCGAATTGATCATCGCCGAGATGCCGGCCAAGGAGCGCGAGAACTGGATCCGTCAGGTGGCCGACAGCCTCTCGACGGCGATGCAGAACAGCGGCGAGGACAACACGGCCCGCGAGCGGCTGGAGCGGCTGGAGAAGCAGGTCGCCGAGGCGATGCCGGGGACGCCCCTGGCCGCCTTCGTCTCGTATCGCCAACTGCAAGGGTGGTACGCCATCGCCCTGCTCGACAAGAAGGCCGACTACAACAAGGTGCAACTGGCCTGGGTCGAGAAGCTGTCGAAGTTTGCCGCCGACTATCCGAAGTTCGACGACAGCGCCGAAGCGCTGCTGCAACTGGGAATGACGTGTGAGTTCCTCTCCAAGGAGTCGGACGCCAAGAAGTGGTACGCTCAACTGGCGAAGGACTTCACTGACAAGCCCCAGGCGGTCAAGGCGCGCGGAGCCGTCAAGCGGCTCGACCTGGAAGGGAAGGAGCTGCAACTCACCGGCCCAACGCTCGAAGGGGGCGTCTACGACGTCAGCAAGTCGCACGGCAAGGTCGTGGTCGTCTACTACTGGGCGAGTTGGAACTCGGCGACGTCAGGCGATTTCGCCAAGCTCAAGCAGTTGGCCGACGCGAACAAGGGCGTCGAGGTGGTGTGCGTCAATCTCGACAGCACCCCCGAGGAAGCCGGCAGTTTCCTCAAGCGAACGGCCGCGCCGGGAGTCAACCTCCATCAGCCGGGCGGACTCGAGAGTCCGCTGGCCACGGATCATGGCATCATGGTGTTGCCGAACCTATTCCTGGTGGGCAAGGACGGCAAGGTCGTCAGCCGGACGGTGCAAGTCGGCAGTCTCGATGATGAGGTCAAGAAGCTGCTGAAGTGAGGTCGTTTCGCATTCAAACAGCGGGGAGTGCGCGAGGATCACGCGCTCCCCGCTGTTGTCGTTTCATGGGTAGGCAGCGCGAATGGCGGCGATGGCCGCAGCGAGCCGGACGGAATCGGCCTCGATGGCGTCGAGCATGGCAAGCGCGTCGGCGGCTTTCGGTAAAGCGGCCTTGGCTTTGGAGGCGTTCTTGAATTCGGGAAGAGCAGAAAGATCGTAATCCGCCCTGTTGCGGAGTTGGCCCAACTCGTTGTATTGTGCGGCGATAAATCGGAGATCAGCCTGCCCAGGGATGTCGAAACGGAGACGAACGAAACGGTGAGCGCCTTCCCCTTTGGGAATGGTGAATCCCCATCGAATCAACGCCTCCCGGCACTCCAACATCAGAGCATAGTAAGCCCGCCCGACTGTCCCGCGCCAGTGCCTTTCCGACCCGCCCGAGATGATTTCCCGAGCAAGCGTGAGATACTCTCTTCCTCGCATCGAATCATTCCCATGTGACATAGATCGCGAGCGAGAAAAAGGATTCGCGAGGAAGGTTGAGGGAAATCCAATCGAAGAACAATTCGCGTAGTTTTTGTTCGGAGGGGTCCCCCTCCGATAGCACGACCTCGATCATGGCACAAAGGCAGGCCGCGTTGTGGTCATACTCCAGGACGACGCGAATACTCTTCGCTTCGGTCGCCGTCTGGGCAACGTAAACAAGCGCCTTCTCGAACACTTCCTCCAGGCCTTCGCGTTTGATAAAGTCCAGGGCTTCAGGCTGTGTGGTGATCGGCACGGACAATGTGGGAAGCATCTTCGTCTCCTTTCTGAAGCGCATTATGACCCTGCTGAATCACTGCGACAAGCTCAAAGAACGCACGGCCGAGTCACCCTTCAACTTGGGCAACTCGGCCGCTTCGTTAATCCCCAACGACCTGACTCGGTTTCTATCACTGCGTTCCAGGCCAGATGCGGATCGTGCTGTCGAGGCCGCCGCTCAGCAGCAACTTGCCGTCGGGACTGAATTGCACCGCGGAGACACCCTTGTCGTGTCCTGTCAGCCGCAGCAAGACTTGACCGTGGGTCGCGTCCCACAACCAGATCGAGCCATCTGTACAACCAGCCGCCAGTCGCTTGCCGTCCGGGCTGAAGGCAAGACTGGATGTGCCGACCGTATTTCCTTTCAGCGCGAACACGATCTTGCCTGAGGACGCCTCCCAGACCCAGACGCCTCCCGTATGACTCCCCGACGCTGCCACGAACCGTCCGGACGGACTGAACGCGACGCCGGAATACGTCTTGTCGCCGCCAACGAGTACTCGCAGGGCCTTCCCCGTCTTCGCGTCAATCAGGCGCGGGTCCGAATCCTGGCCCGTGACGGCCAGCAATTTGCCATCGGGACTGAACGCCGCCGCCGTTCCGCCGCCGCCCTCCATGCGCGTTTCAAACAGCTTCTTGCCTGTCGCCGCCTCGATGAAGCGGAGACGCCCCTTTCCGGTAGTCCAGGCGAGGAATCGGCCATCAGGGCTGTACACAAGGGCCGTTGGTCCCTGCTCTCCCTCGGACAGATTCATCGTCATCTTACCTGTGTCCACGTCCCAAACCATCAGACAGCCGTCGCGCGAGGCCGTGGCCAACGTGCGGCCATCGGGGCTGAAGGCTACGCTGTCCATTGTGTCTTTGGGGCGCTTGAGATGAAGCAATTCCTTGCCTGTGGAAACGTCCCAGATGCGAGCCGTGAAGTCGTAACTCGCGCTGGCGAACCGCTTGCCATCCGGGCTGAACGCGACGGCGCGGATGCCATCGTTGTGTGCCTGGATCTTCCAGAACGGCTCGCCGCCCCCGGACAGGTGCCTCAGGTAGTGCCATTCCCAGCATCGCTCATCGACCGGCATCTTCTCCAGCAGCTCGGACAGGGTTTTCGTCTGTCCCTCTTTCCAGGCACGTTGAGCCAGGTCGATGTTTCGCAAGTAGAGCAACCCCCGCTGGACAGCTCTCGCTTTCATCTCCTGATCCGCAGCTTCGCGCTCGGCCCTCTTCGCCTCCGATACTTGCAACAACGCTTTCGCCTGTTCCACCTGTGCTCGCGCGCGCTGGACCTCGGCTTCGTCGCGGGCCTGCTCCCGTTCTCGAATGAGAAGGTCAACTTGCTCTCTGAGCTGGTTCAGGGTCCGCTGCTCGTCCGTGGGTTTCGCGGGTGGTTCGAGGCTGACGCGAACGACTTCCTTGCCGTCCTTCTTGATATCGACCAGCCTGGTCAGGACGGGCTTGCCATCCATGCTCGCTTCGAGTTTGTATCGGCCCGTCCGCAGACGCATCTCGGCGATGCCCTCGCCGCTGATGGTCACGTCCTCGCCGTCCACCGTCACGTTCACCCTCGGATCGCTGACCTCGACGACAAGTGTTCCCTCCGGCGTCTTGACGCGGAAAACACCTGCCGCCGCCAGGCCAATACCCAGCAGCGCCACCAGGGCGAGGACAGCCGCTCGCGCTCCGCGCCGCCGTCGGGCCTGGGAGGGACGCAGGCCACACGGTAGCGGTACGAGTCCTGGCTCGCGGACATGAGCCAGGCACTCGCGCAGCATCGCGGCGGCGGCTGTCGCGGAGGGGATTCGCCGGGTCGGATCTTTCGCATGAAGTTTCATCATGATTTCTTCCAGCCATTTGGGAAGGAGTGGGTTGAGTTGCCGAACCGCAATCGGTTCGTCCTCGCTGACACGGCGCAGCAGTGCGAAGTTGGTGGCGGCCTGGAAGGGAGGCCGGCCGGTACACATCGCGTAGAGGACGGAGCCAAGACTGAACAGATCGGAGAGCGCGTCCGCGCGGTCGCCGCGCGCCTGCTCGGGCGCCATGTAGGCCGGCGTGCCGGGCAGGAAGCCGCTCTGGGTCACTGTGCCGTCGTCGAGGCTGCGAGCGAGGCCGAAGTCGGTGATCTTCGGGATTGCCACTTGCGGCTTAGCGGGTGTCTCCGCTAAGCCGCAAGCGGCAAGAAGGACATTGGCGGGCTTCAGATCGCGATGAACGATCCCCCTCGCATGAGCGGCGGCGAGTCCGTCCGCGATATCAATGGCGAACTGCAAGGCGTCCTCCAACGACAGCGAGCCTTCGCGGTCGAGACGCTGTTGCAGCGATTCGCCGGCGACGTACTCCATCACCAGATAGGGCAGCCCCCGGTCACTATCGACCGCATGAATGCTGACGACGTTCGGATGCGTGACGGCGGCGGCAGCGCGAGCCTCACGCGCGAAGCGCTTGCGAGCGGCGGCGCTGGCGGCCAGTTGAGGGGCCAGCACCTTGAAGGCGATAACGCGATTCAAAAGCGGATCGAGCGCTTTCAAGACGATGCCCATGCCGCCGTGGCCGAGGACTTCGAGGACCTCGAACGGGCCGAACTGGCCGAGCGAGCCGGGGTGGTCCGATGGCGCGAGGAAGTCGAGAATCCCCTCGTCGTCGGCCAGGGTGTCGCAGTCGCGCTGGCCGGTCAGGGCGGTGATGGCGTCCGCCAGCGCGGGGCCAGCTTCGAGACGCCAGCGGCCCAAATGCGCAATGCCGGGCGGAATCGGGCCATCGAGGGCCAGGGTTTCCAGACGCTGCTGGCAACGCGGACAATCGTCGAGATGGCGCGTTAATTCGTCCTGATCGCCGGCAACGCCGTCGAGCAGGTCGTGCAGACGACTGGAGTCGGGACAGTCAAGCGTGGGAATCATCGGATAGCCTCTCTTCTTCGAGCAGCCGTTGCACCTCTTCCTTGAGGCGAGCCAGCACCCGGCTGCGAGCGATGTACACGGCCCCGACGGACATCCTTAGCAAGTCGGCCGCCTCGCGCGGCGATTGTCCCTCGACGGCGGTTCGCCAGAACGCCTGCCAGGTCGCCTCCTGAAAGCAGCCGCGCACCTCCTCGCCCGCCCAGTCGAAGAGGCGCTGCTGATACTCCTGCTCCCACAGCTCCTCGTCCTCTCGGGGGGCCGGCTCCCGATCGAGACGTTCGTCGTCCACTTGTTCGACGTGGTGGAGCCGGCGCTGGCGTCGTTTGAGGAACGTGTGCAGCTTGTTGCGCGCGACGGTGAACAGCCAGCCGCGAAAGCTGTCGCGGCGCGGATCGTACTCGAAGCTGTCAATGGCGGCCGCGACGGCGCGCAGCACTTCCTGCGTCAGGTCGGCGGCGTCGGCGTCCTGCAAGCCGCGCCGGCGCAGAAAACGGTACACCAGCGGGGCGTACAACTCGACGAGTTGACGCCACGCCTTGTGATCCGCCGCGTCCCGAAGGCGGACCAGCAGACTCGGCCGGGTGTGCGGCGATGAATTCATGCACGCGGCTCCTCTCCTGGGAATACTACCCATCTCATAGAATCTTTCACAGCGCCCGCTTCCCCACCTGGGACCTCTGCCGCGTTCCGGTGTCCTTCCTCTGTTTGCTCGATGCCCGCCGGGCCATCCCGAGTTGGGAGAATAACGTGCTGGAACTGTCCGATCTTTGGCCCTACTGGTCGGCGTTTGCCGGCCTCCTCGCGGCCGGCATGGGCTTCCCGATCCCTGAAGAACTGCCCATCGTCATTGCGGGGGCCTGGGCGTCGCTGCCCGCAACGGTCGCGAAGTATGGCGAGCTACGCTGGGTGATCCTGCCGGTGTGCATCGTCGGCGTCGTCATCAGTGACGGCATCCTGTACGCCATAGGCCGCAATTTTGGGGCGCGGCTGCTGCAAACCCGGCTGTTCCAGCGATTCCTGCCCGCCGCCAAGCGCGAAGAGATCGAGAAGAACTTTCACGATCATGGCATCAAGGTGCTGCTCTTCGCTCGCTTCCTGCCCGGCATCCGCAGTCCGATCTTCATCATGGCCGGCGTCATGAAACTGCCGTTGCGGCGTTTCCTTCTCGCGGACGGCATCTACGCCATTCCCGGCGTCAGCGCGTTGTTCTTCCTCGCCTGGTGGTTCGGTGATTCGTTCGTCGATCTGATCAAGAGCCTGGAGGACGGAATCAGCAGCACGCTGAAGCCGTTGCTGATCCTGGTCCTGCTGGTGCTGGTGATCGGCTATCTGATCTACAAGTTCCTGCGGCATCCGGTCAGCACCGGCGATCCGAAGGACGTTCCGCTCGTGGAACACGCGACGCACGTCCCTGGAATCAAGCAGGTGACGGAGTTGATCGAGGGCAAACCGGCGGAAATGCAGCCAGACTTTGTGGGTCCGTTGCCTCTGCACGCGCCGCCGGCGGAAGTGGATGGGGTGAAAAAGGAGATGAGCGACCCTGTTCAGGGGCATTGACCAGAGAGGTTTAAGTTTCGCGCTCCGGGACCGAGTACGAGCCAGATCAGAAAGAGGATCACCCCGGCAGGCAGAACCAGAATCAGCCACGGGGCCACGTCCCACCAGGAGCGCGTCAAGCCGGCCCAGCCGAGTACGAGCAGCAACAGTCCCGACGCCTCAACCAGCCGGCGCACGCCCAGCCAGCGCCGGCGCTGCGTCACTCCCCAGGCCACATAGGGGGCCACGAATACATACGTCGGCGCCTCCGACGCCGGGCCGAGCAGCAGCGTCCAGCATGCTCCTCCGGCCAGGGTCAGCAACACCAGCGTCCGCGCCTCCAGCCCTCGACGCCGTAAAACCAGACACCATATCAGGAGAGTCAATCCGCCGAGGGCCTGCACGACACGATAGGCCGGCTCGTCGATCGGCGCTTTCAGGTCGGGCAGCCCTTCACCGCCCTCGACGAGATGGCGTGCGACGGCGAAGACCGTCCAGCCATCGCGGAACCCCGGCCAGCGCTCGGTGGCGGACTCGCTCAGATGAGTGGTCCATCCCCGATACTGTTGCCAGACCTTGTCGGGAGGACGAGTGAGGAAGGGCAGCAGGAAGCCGGCCATAAGGACGACCGGCAAGCGGGGCATCAACTGTCGCGGCCAGAGGGCCACGAAGAGAAGGACCAGCGGCAGGGGCGTGAACTTGAGGACGACCGGCAGCCCAAGGAAGAGAGCCGACTTCCACCAGTGCTGCCGTGCGACGGCGGATGCTCCGAGTAAGAGCAAGCCAACGAGAAGAGCGTTACTCTGAGCGTTCCACAGTCCCGCCCCGGCCCCCAGCAAGGACAGAATCAGGAACGGTTCGGGATTGAGGCGATGCTGTCCGAGCCGGGGTTCGATCACGTCGCGCAGCAGACAGCGCAGTCCCAACCAGTAGACGGCGAGGCTGGTCAGAGACCACAGGACGCCGCCGGCACGCGAGCCGAGCCAGGCGTAAGGGCTGAAAGCGATCGCGAACGAGAGAGGATAGCGAAAGAAGTCGAGCGGCTTGTAGCCGCTATAGAGCGATTCGCCGCTCCACCAGTGAGCGGACCCGGCGGCGAAGATGGGAAAGACCGTGTGCGAGTCGGGCCGATGCAGAATGCGCAACACGAGAGCGAGTGCAAAGACGATCCACCAGAACGAGGCGCGACGGAGCAGGTCGAGACTCATTCCCTGTCCTTTTTCGGCGGCGCGGCGGGCGGCGGCGCTGCCGGAGGTTGCGAATGCATCTGACGATTGAACAGGAGCGGATCGAACTCTGACTCGGGTACCGCCCCGGCTTCCGTTTCAGGGTCCACCTTCGGCGCGGTGGTCACCGGCACGACTCGTGCGGGATCCGTCTGAACGGGCGTCGTCATGACGGGGACTTCTTTGCGGACAGGAGCGCCCGGCGCTGGGGACGGCTCCGGTTGCGTCCTCAACTCTGTGCGGACCGGCGGAGCGGCCATCAAGGCCGGAGCCGGCTTGAGGACGTCTTGCAGGTGCGGATTGTTGGTGAGAGTGAGGCGAACCCAATCTTCGAGCGTCCGGTAAGCCGGCACTTGCCGGCCCTTGAGCGGGGCGTCACTCGTCTGTCCATGCGCGCTGACGGATTTGACCAGCAGCGGGCTGCGTTCCGGCTGGCCGGTATGCAACTGAGCCAGGACGGCCGCGAGGTTCTCCTGAACGGCACGGCGATTGGAGAGGCCGATCCCATTACTGCGTTCGAGGTGGAACGCGCTCGCGTTCTCGGCCGAGGAATGGCAGCGCGAACACGCATTCATCAGGATCGGCTGAATGCGTCCGACGAACAGGCCCATCGAATCGGCGCTGATCGACACCGGGGTTGCTTTGGGTTTCGTCTTTTGTGCAGTGGTTGACGGCTTCGCGACGTTTTTGCTTGCACCCTCGTGCCGCGCCCATTGCTCGAGATAGTGCTGGAGCCGTTTCGACTCGGCATGATCGGGCCTGATCGCAAGAGCCTCCGCGACTTCTTCGAGAGCTTCCTGGCGCAGTTCGTGCAGATGACACCAGCGCGCGAGCTTGAGCCGTTCGTCGGGGTCTTCCCGGTTCGCTCGCGCCCGCAGGAAGGCCAGCGCTTCTTTCAGGTCAGCGCATACTTTGCTCACGCGCTCGGCCGGTATGCAGGTGACACCGACAGCACGCCGGATGCGATACTGATCGCCGTCGCGTTCGATCTCCCCCTCCAGGGTGCGGTCGTTGTCGAGGACGAGGACCTTGCCGCGGGTCGGTTCGTCAGCCCGCAGGCCGTTTGCGCCGGCGTCAAGAGCGACGGCCCACAGAAGCAGGAGGATAGATAGTTTCATGGCGCGGACACATATAAACTCGCCGCAGCATCGCGTCAAGACCATCCCTCTGGAATCCGTTGCGTGACCCGGATAGAAGGACGCGGCGCTCCAACTCAATTGGCTCCCGTGCCGGCGCTGCGAACGTCGTGGGGTAAGATAGCGAAGAGAGGTGATGAGATGGTCATGTTTCGATCTCGACATACCCTGGCGATTCTGTCGAGCCTGCTGATGGTTCTCGCTCTGCGGAGTCAGCCGCCGAGCAGTCGTTTCGCGTCGGATCGTCCGGAACCGATCGCGCCGGCCCCCTTCGACGCCAAACGAGCAATGGAGTATCTGGAGACGATCTGCAAGATCGGCCCGCGCATCAGCGGCAGCGAGGGCATGAAGAAGCAGCAGGCGTTGCTGTCCCGTCACTTCAAAGCGCAGGGCGCTCAGGTCGAGTTCCAGCGGTTCTCGGCCAAGCAGAAGAGCCAGCGCGAGCCGGTGGCGATGGCCAACCTGATTGCACGCTGGCATCCCGAACGTCCGCGGCGCGTGATCCTGGCAGCCCATTACGACACGAAGCCGATCGCCGATCAGGAGCCGAACATCCGCAAGTGGCGCGAGCCATTCGTCAGCGCCAACGACGGCGGCTCCGGCATCGCTCTCCTGATGGAGTTGGCCCATCAACTGAAGAACCTCAAGACGACGCTGGGAATCGACGTCGTCCTGTTCGACGGCGAGGAATATATTCAGGAGCGGGGCGACGAATTCTTCTTCGGCTCGCGTCATTACGCCGTCCAGTATCGCAAGGAGAAGAAGCCTCCCACGGTCATCGCGGCGATCATCCTGGACATGATCGGCGGTAAGGGCGCGCGCTTTCCCATCGAGCAGAACTCGTGGTTCAACGCCTCTCTGCTGGTGACGGATCTGTGGAAGACGGCGGAAGAGCTGGGCTGTTCGGCTTTCCAGAAGCGGCAGGGGCCTTCGGTGCAGGACGATCACATTCCGCTGAACCGGGCCGGCATTCCGGCGGTGGACATCATCGATTTCAACTATCGTCACTGGCATCGTCTGAGCGATTTGCCGGAGAACTGCTCGGGCGAGAGTCTGGAGCAGGTGGCGAAAGTGCTGTCCGTCTGGTTGCAGAAGACGCGCTGAGTCAGGATACCTCACCATGATGCTCCCCCAGGCGATATTCGGCGGCCTACTCGTCCTCGTGCTGCTGGCGTCGGCCGGGTGGACGTGGGTGCGCCAGCGAGCGCTCCTGGGGGAGCTGAAAGGCGATGAGGGCGATGAGGCAAAGCATCTGCGCCGTCGCGCCTGGCGGCGGATGGTATGCGGCATCCTGATGGCACTGCTGGGCGTGATGCTGGCGGGGGTGCTGTTGTTCCTGGAGGACCCCGCTCAGAAGCTGGCGGACGAGGGACCGGTTGCAGCCTCGGAGCCGGACCAGCGTGGCTTCGTGAAACTTTACGGCTGGTCCTGGGTGGCGATTCTGCTGCTGATGCTGGCCCTGGTGGTGCTGGCGGGCATCGATCTGTGGGCGGTTTGGCGGCACGGTCTGCGGCAGATGAAGCAGTTGCAGCAGGATCGCCGCGACATGATCGCTCACGAGGCGGCTCATCTGCGCCGGCGCCGCAATGAGCAGGACTGACGAGAGCGTCACCCGATGGGGGAAACTGCGTTGACAGCGTTCGTCTCCGACGTTATCAGACTTCGCCGTATCCTTCTCGGTGCGTCGGAGAAGCGGGATGCTATTTCTCACCTTCTGGTTTGTGTTCTTCGCGAGCATTTGCTATCCGGCGTACTGGCTCTGCGCGTCGGCACGGCTGCGCCGGCCATTGCTGATGGTTTTCTGCGCCGTCTTCCACACCTATTTCGCGGGTCCGGCGGGAGTGGTCCCCATTCTCATTCTGGGACTCGTGACATACCTTTGCGGGTTGTCGCGAAACCGGACGGCCTGCGCGGCTGGGATCATCCTCAGCGTTCTGGCGCTGGTGTTTTACAAGTACACCCGCTTCCTCTGCCTCGACGTCCTCACCGTGGTCTGGCCGCATGCGGGGTTTGGGTTGTTCAAGCATACCCTGCCCTTTCTTCCCGGCGCTCCGCCTCTGGCGGTCAGCTTTTTCGTCTTCGAGTTCGTCCATTACCTGTACGACGTTCGGCGTGGCAGTGAACCCATCCGCAATCCACTCGATTTCAGCCTTTTCGCTCTGTTCTGGCCCTCGATCGTGGCGGGGCCGGTGAAGCGCTACGAACAGTTTCTGCCCGCGCTGAACGACGGCCTGCGGCGGACCAGCCGGCACGACGTGGCCTATGGGATGCTCCTCGTCGCTATCGGTCTGGTGAAGAAGCTCGTGGCGGACACCCTGACCGCCTATCTTGCCTGGCATGAAAACAAGGCCTCGCATGAAGGCATCGGCCTGTGTTCCGACTTGCCTCACTGACTGCTGGTGCTGATGATCGGCCAGCGCATCCTTCTGGACTTCAGCGGCTACAGCGACATCGCGATCGGCTGCGCGCGCATGTTCGGCATCAAGCTGCCGCACAACTTCACCTGGCCTTACCTCGCTTGCAGCATCGCCGATTTCTGGCGGCGCTGGCACATCTCGCTGAGTAGCTGGATTCGCGATTATGTGTACGTCCCCCTGGGCGGCAACCGCAAGGGGCCACTTCGCAAGGTCGTCAATGGCCTGCTGGCGTTCGCCCTGTGCGGCCTGTGGCATGACGCTGCCTTTCACTTCCTCATCTGGGGCGTCTATCGCGGCGTCGGCCTGGCGGTGGTGGCCAGCTATCGGCGCGTCCTGGGACGAACCGGCGAGCGCATTGGCCGCTTCATGGATCGGACGCGCATCGCCGGATGGGTGCTGACCTTTGTGTTCGTCCACATCGGCTGGCTGTTCTTCTTCTACCCGGTTTCCAACGCGCTTTACCTGGCGAGGCACATTTTCCAGTAAGGGGTGATCGGATGGACCCGACGACTCGGCCCTCGCTGCTGGAGCGGCTGCTCGCGCCGAACGCTTTTTTCCTCGGGCTGCTCTGCGCGTTCGTTCTCTGCTGCGTCGCCGGCCGGCTCCTCAGTCGTCGAGTTGCATTCCGCGACTTTGAACGCTTCCACGTCCATCTGTCGTCCGAGGATTCCTATTTTCCCACGGCGAATCAGGTGCGGACGCTGGCACACAGGACGCTCGACAAGGACAAGATCATCGTCGTCATCGGCGGCTCCTCGGTCCTGCATGGCATGGGGCAGTCGTCCCAGGAGCTATGGACCAAAAAGCTCCAGGCTCTGCTGGGGGACGAGTATCAGGTCATCAATTTCGCCGTTCGGGGCGGCTTCACTGCGGAGTTCGGAGCGCACGCGGCGGAGATGCTGTCTCGGGAGTATCCCCGGCTTATCCTCGTGACCGATTTGCTTCCGGGGGCCGTTCATCACTGCCCGGATGGCGTTCGGTATCGGTATTTCTTCTGGGATGCTCGGG
>JBBRIK010000038.1:0-12253 GCA_038221045.1 Gemmatales bacterium | reverse complement strand
GTGGCCTTTGGGCGCTGGTCGGTCGAGAGTTGTTTTCGCCAGGCCAAAGAGGAACTGGGTTTGGACCATTACGAAGTTCGCGGCTGGCATTGCCTGCACCGGCACTTTTACCTGACACAGCTGACCCACCTGTTCTGCGCCTGCATGCGGCAGAAGTTCGACGACGCGACGACGGACGACCCGCTGGAACACCTGACGACCGAACAAGTGCGACGAGCCATGAACGTCTGGTTGGAGGCAGCACAGGGACGACTGACAAAAGCAGAGCGCTTCCAACGAGAGTTAGCCAAGCAGCAGTATTACCAGCGTCGCAATGCCCGGGCACGGCGATCACACACGAAAACGCGAAAGGCTCAACTGCGATCCGTGGGCATTGATGCCGACCGCATCAAATCCTGCATTCCCCAACCGCTAACCTGATCGGCTATACTGTTCTCAACACTGGGCTTCCGTCATTTGAAGAAAGAAAGTGGCGCTGTCCAACTACCTCGCAGCACCAGGCCGCCCCGGTATCGTCAACCTGGGCCAGGACGCTGACGCGGCGTTTGAGTACCCTATGGGGTCGATCCTCGATCGGCTGAAGGAACCTGAGACCTGGTGGAAGACGCCCAGTGGATCGGGTAGAATTAATTCTACTGTGCTGGATTGGCGAGCGGGGCGAATCGGACAAGCACACACAGAAGAACTACTCGTCCCTTTCGGATCAGGAGGCTGCGATGCCACAGCAACAGGTGAATCCCCTGTCCCCATTAAAGCTGGTTGTCACGGTGCTGGTCGCCGCGCCACTGTTTCTGGTCGCCGGCTATCCTCACCCGATGTATGTGACATTGATGATTGCGTTCGTCAGTATTGGGGCGGGCTACCTGGCGGAGATCCTCTACAACCACGTCCGCGGCTCGACAGGACCCGAGATTGCCGAGCAGAGCGAGCAAGCCAAGACCGAGGATTTCCTGGAACACCTGGAGCAAAGGGCCGAGCAACCGCGCGAGGGGGGCAAGGACTCGACGGCCCCTGATAAATAGGGCAGAGCGACTGCGACTGGTAAGATTGAATTTCGGTCACAGGCGCAAGCGCAGGGGGAGCCGATGTCAGCCGGACCGTGGACATGCGACGCGCGAACACACGCCAACGTCGCGGGCATTCTCTCCACCCCGGCAGTCGATCTTGAGGGGTGCGACCGGTTGGAGACTGCTGCCTCAGACGCGAAAGGACCGACCAATTGGGGCAGACCCCGGACCGAACAAACCCTGACGGACGCTTGTTCGGTGTCTGACCTCTTTCGTGTCTCCGGGGATCAATCGTTGTTCAACAGGGGCCATCCGAACCGTTGCCGCACCTCGTTCGCTTCTTCGGCCGTGATGTGATAGATCCAGAGCGTGTAGCCGGCTCGGGCAATGGGCTGGAACTGGCGGAAGTAGGACAGTCCCTCGCGCGGGACCATTTTCAATCGCCCTTGGCCGTCCGGCGCCAGAAACGCCCCGCCCTGAATGAAGTGAACGCTCACCGCGAAGGTGCCGGCGCGCGGGCCGAACTCGCCGGTCAGTGGGGGAAGCCGGAAGTGGATACCGAGAATTCGCGGGTCGATGGGGCTGAACGAAGCCAGGCCGAGTTCCCGCGCTTCGGGGTGTTCCTTCAACCAGTGCTGGAGGAAGAGGAGGTCCTGGCCCCAGTCGAGATTGCTATCGACGAGATGATGGTGTCCGTTCTTTGGACCACCCGCCGCCTCGTTGAAATACGAGAGACAATGGGGGAAAACCAGGAGGCTGCCTGCAACAGACCAGCCGGCCAGCGCGGCGACAACCAGACCGCGTTTGCAAGTTGTCCACTCGAACAATCGCCCCCCTCCGCTTGCGATCAGGAGCAGCAACGGCATCATCGGCAAGAGATAGCGAAAATAGTTGAGACCGGTCTGAGAACTGACCGCGATCAGGATCACCAACGCGGACGTCCAGGGAACCAGTTCGTCGCGCAGCGGAGTCGTTCGCCGGCCGAGGCCCAGGGCGACGGCGGCGCCAAGGACAAGCGCCAGGATGCCCAGTGGGACTTTCAAAGCCAGCGCGTAGAGGTAGAAGTACCAGCAGCCGCCTTTGTGCCATTCTCCGGCGAGGTAGAAGGGCCACTCGGCCTCGAAGTCGCGCCGCTGCAGGTCGATGCCGAGGAGATAATCGGCGGGCAGAGGAACCGGCACGCCGCCGAGCCAGGTGTCGCGGAATCGGTTGCCACCCTGGGCATCGAGATCCTGCCCCGCAAAGAGCCGGCTAATGAAGGTGTAGTCTCCCAGCGGGCGTCCCGTTCCCTGGAAGCCGTAGCCAACATTCAGGACGAGCAAACTGAGGCCGAACAGGAACAGGCCCTGTCCGCATCGAGTCGCGATCGCGACCCTGGCCCTGTCGCGATGGCTCCACCAGTAGAGCAGCGCCAGCAGCGGCCATAGCCCGTAGAGAAGGAGCCAGGTGAACTTCGTCAACTGGGCGATGCCCAGCAGCAAGCCCGTGAACCAGGCGGCTGACCAGGACGGCGCACGCAGATAGCGCCAGGAGGCGTACGTCGCCGCCAGGCCGGCGACCGTGGCCGGCAGATCAGCAGTCGCCAGTCCCGCATGGGCCAGGATATTCGGCTCGAAACACCAGAGGACCAGAGCCAGCAGGCCGGCGCGAGGTCCGTGCAACTCCGACGACCAGCGATAGAGCAGCAACCCGCCCAGCAGCGACCAGACGACCCCCGCCAGCCGGGCGAGACGGAGCAGGTCGAGATAGCGTTCGGCGTTGGCGGCGGCGAAACGCTGACCGGCGACCCACTCGGGGCGGGCGCCGGGTTGGTCCGGGAGAGCGCCGAAGTTCGTGTCCGCGCCTGCCAGCAAGAGAGGGAGCGTTGCCAGCATGCGCGGCAGCGGCGGGTTGACGCGATACAGGTCGAAGCGTCCGGTTCGCCAGTGCGACAGTCCCGCGGGAATGTGTCCGGACTCATCGACCGTGACGAAGTGCAGACGCGCGCTGACCAGCAGGAGAAGAGCGTGGAGGGCGAGCAGGGCGGCGACAAGCAGCCGCGCGTGAGGAACGGGTCGGTCCATGAGGCGTCAGAAGTCGTTGGAGAGGACGTCATTCCCGGCGGGAGTGAGCAAGGCCCAGACCGTCTTCGGGTCGGTATCGAACCGGAGAGTGCGAACGGAGCCGTCGAAAAAGACGAACTGGGCGCCGCCGGGATGAGCGGAACCCCAGTTGAACTGGTAGAGGAAACCCATGTCGAGGGAGTCGCGGACCACCCGGGCGCCATCCCCGGGCAGGGCGCTGAAGCCGCGTACCGTGCCGCCGGAACCGCCGACGAAGAACGGCTCGTCCCAATACCACGTCCCCGTGGTGTAGAGGGTGGGACTCATGGCCTTCTCGCCCACCATGATTGTTTGCGAGGCACCGTCGCGGAGGTCGTTCATCACGGCGCAGTAGGGCCGGTTGCGGAAGACATGGGCGTTGGCGGCGTAATCGGTCTTGCCCCAGGCCCACTCACCGGTAACGTATCGCCCCAGGTCGTCCTCACTGGCGACCTGGGCCTCGGCGGGACGG
The DNA here is from genome assembly GCA_038221045.1 of Gemmatales bacterium. Lineage (GTDB taxonomy): Bacteria > Planctomycetota > Planctomycetia > Gemmatales > Gemmataceae > JBBRIK01. Next base: position 8,693 of record JBBRIK010000038.1, on the reverse strand, counting down.
CGGCTGGGACAACTGTAGAGGGCAACCGGGCTGGTCCACTGTCGGGCCTGGTACATCGGTCGCTGCTCGAGGTAAGGCAAGAGGGAGTAGGCCCAGGAGCCAGTCTGGTCCTTGGGAGTGCGGGCCGGGTCGCCAACGCCGTAGACGAACTTGAGACCCAGGTGTTTCTCGTAGACGCTGACGACGGTTTTGCGGCCATCGACGGCAGAGATCCACTGCTGTCCGTCCCAGCCGCCATTGCTGGGAAAAAGGTGGGAATCGTCGCGATGGTGGAGCATCGCCAGACCAATCTGTTTGAGGTGGCTGGTGCAGACGGAGCGGTTGGCGCTTTGGCGGACATTCTGAATGGCAGGGAGCAGCATGCCGATGAGGACGGCGAAAAGCGCGATCACGACGAGCAGTTCGATTAACGTGAACGCGGCGGGCGTTGCGCGGCGCGACAACGAGCGCCAAGTATGCGGATTATGGGGTATCATGAGCATCCTCGGTTGTTGGGGCCGGCGATGCTGCACTGGACTTCCCAGGGCTGGGCGAGTTGGACGCTGTTTCCGCAGCGGAAGGCGCGGGAGACACGGCTGCCACGTCTTCCCTCACAAGTCCCCTGTGTCCTTGGGCCGAGGGGGCAGCCCGGGGTGAGCCGGGAGTACCGCGTCTCCTACGGAAAGAGCGCCAGGCGAAGAGGCTGCTGCCAGCAAGCAATACACCGAAGCTAACCAGCACCACCACGAGCCTCCACGACGAAGGGGTCTCCCCGTCGTCCCCGGAGCCGTCAGAGGAGGGAACCTGCAAGCGATAACCGGACTCCGTGGCCTCCCAGACACCCTTAACCGAAGTTGCAAGGCGATCCATGACAACCCGCGCTGGGACATTTCGGAAGCTGTAACTGCCCGCAGCAGTCTTATCCCCCGCCGATGTCGGTTCAACCAGGAACGTTCGCCCCGTTGCTCGCTCCAGGTGTTGCAGTACCTTGCCGATCGTGGGATTCACAAGGTCCAGCGTTAGCGAGCCTGCCAAAGCCGGATCTTCGCTCAACGGACGGCTTGCCTCTGGAGAGGTAGGACGGGCCTCCGCGATGCTCTTGCAGACAGCCCCGACACGGGCCAGATCTTTCTCGTCCTCGACCAGCAGGAGAACACTCGAGATGTCTTGCCCTTGCAGAGTGGCCAGTGCCGCGTTGGGGTCGAGGACATTCTGGTTGTCGCGGAGCGCAAGCATGACGGTGGGCTGAATTGGACGAGGTAGTCGCGCGAACAAGGATTTGGCTGCCGCATAAGCATCCTTGTTGGCCGGATCATACCAGCGGCAACGAAAGGCGACTTCATCAATCGAGCCGTTTACAGCCCAGCCGAGCCAGTCCTCAAGACTGGCGTGCTGAAAGACAAATCCTCGGCGATACCAGAGCGGATCCCCGACGGTCGCAATGGCTGCTTTCTTGTTTCGCACTCGGAATTGCGCACGGAGTTCCTGAATCAGAGTACCGACTTGAGCTTTGCGCCAGTCCGACCACTCCATGTATGCTTTCTGGTCTTCAGGAGAACCTCCTGCCCGCACCACATCGAGCGGGTCGCGCTGGCGGACACGGATGTAAGCCGCTCGCGTTCCTTTCGAGAATCCCAGGAGCGCCGTTTCGGAGAGGCGGCACTCCAAGAGAAGCCCGTCCAGTTCGGGATAGCGCAACGCGATTTCCCCAACCAACTCGGCAAGGCACTCGCGCACGCGCGGTTGAAATGGCGAGGCATACTTGCCATCGAGCGGCTGCCCACACTCTTCGCCTCGGTTCCGCTCCGCCAATTCAGGAAATCGGAGCAACAGGTCATCGACTTCGGGCGTCCCAGGCAGAGACCATTGCAGACAATCGACGTGTGCGTAAACCTTTTTCGATTGCCCACGCGCCCGGGCAAGCAAACTGGCCAGGGGATCGGGACCGTCCTTGCAGCGCGGTAGCTGTTTGAAGATGGTGGAGCGCGTGGGGTACAATGTCCAGCCACCGCGCAGGACGGGAACGACGATGCGGTCCACTGGCTGCTCGAGAATAAGCTGCACCGTCGCAGGGTCGGACAGGGCTACACGGCTGGGATCGAGCCAGAGTCCGCATCGCACGGGGCCCGCGGCCGAGGCTGGCGAGGGGACAAGCAGAAGGACGTTGAGAAGGAAGCAGCTTCTGAGGGACATCGAGGTGAATGTCTCAAGGGTGAAATATTTGACGATCATCCCCGCAACCGGCCAGGACCGGACCAGGAGGTTTCGAGGGCGTTCCCGCAAGTTGCCGAACGAAATCGGCGCGAATTGTCGCGCTGCACCGCAACTAGCACCAAACGGTTTTTCGGCCTGTTTCGGTAACGAATGCCACGGCACGCTTTCTCCGGGCCAGAGCAAGAAGACCTCAGGAATACTGGAGCCCTGGAGAATAGCGTAGCCTCCGATAGTTCACGAAAAACCCCGAAAAACCGTTTGGTGCTAGCGGAAGGATCCCCCTCCCAGCGTCTTTCCGGTCACCGCGTCGATCTGCAGCGTCACCTCCTTGTAGGTGGTCGGCTGCCGACCAGGGCTCCGAGCGTTGACGCCCTCGAAAGAGATGGCCCAGATCGGTTGATCGAGATAAGTAGGGACAATCTCGCTGCTATTAACCCGATCGATGCCGATTCCTTGGTTCAGGTCGGTATAATCATAAAGGCGGATGATGAATTGCTTGGCCTCCTCGAAGTAGCCACTACCCTCGGTCAAGTTCCGCAATGCTTGCTGGAGGGACATCTTTGGCTGGGTTCGGGGCAGGCGGGCGCGCCGCCCACCCCCCTGGGACGGATTTCCGTCCGAGGTGCGCGCCTGCGAAGGTACTTCCTTACGGTGCGGAGGGAGGACCCTCCCCGAACCAACCCCCATCCCACCTCGGCTGGAGTGTAATGGACCTCTTCACCAAACGCGGTTGTTCGCCTGTGCCTGCTACTGGCGCATCCGTCACCTGCTCCCCGATCCGCTCGCCCAGGCTGCTATGGAGGTGGCCGAACGGGTTGCCGATGGCATGGTCGCGGTCGAAGAACTCCAATAGGCCGTGGCTCGTCTTCGAGAACCACTCGACGCCCTTGAGGGGCAGTGGCGTGCCTCTCGTGGGATTGAGCGGACGACCCTCCAGCCGACGCACAAAGCACTTGACCTGGCCCTGCAAGCGATCTGGGCAGAGGCTCCGAAGGCCGCTTACTATACTGAGGTGACTCAGGTCCTTCCTGCAATGAGCCGAAAGCCTCGGGCCACTTGTCCTATGACTTGCGGGGTGATTTGGGCGCGCACCGTCGCACAGCGTGACCGGCCTGTCCTCCCGTGAAATCCTACGACCGCACCTTCGGAATCGCCCTCGGTATCATTTCTCCCACACGGGTACCGTTTCTGCCGGCAGCTCAGGCACCAGATGGAAGGGTTCCGTCATCAGCGCGGTCAATTCCTCCCGATAATCTTGCAGGTTGTCCAGCACCTTCGCCACCGCCGCCTGCATCGCTTCGTAGGTCGCGTGCCACTGTTGCAGGGCGTGCTTGCGCAGGAACTTCCACAGCCGTTCGATCAGGTTCAGGTTCGGCGAATAGGCCGGCAAGAAGTGCGGACGGCGCGCACGCACACGCCGAGCAGATGGGCGATCTCGGACTCGGTCCTGCCGTCGTCGCGCCACAGCAACGCGGACAGGCGCATGCCCAGGCGGCAGTCGTGGGTCTGCTGACGGCGGCGTGCGATGCCTTTACGCTGCGGGGGGTCAAGGGAGAAGCACATGGTCCGCTCCACACGAAATAAGGCGCAAGTTGCGGTCCGGTCTGGGATGATACGTTCACTCTCTCACCTCCGGACGACCCGAGCGGTCGCACGGCGACCTGACATCGCCCTCGACTCCCCGAAGGATGGTGACCGATGCCGACGACGAACGCCAACGAACCGCTCCGAACCGCCGATCACGATCCGAAAGCCTTCGCCCAGACCCTCACACCCGATGCTCCTTTCGCCCCGGAGACCGGGGAGGCACCCTCGGCTTCCGCCGGCCAGGTTAGCGACACGCTCCAGCCGAATCGGGCCGTGCAAACAGGAGACGGCTCCCCGACCGCTTCTTCCGAACTGCCGACGACGACCATCCCCGGCTACGAGATTCTCGGCGAACTGGGCCGCGGCGGCATGGGTGTCGTCTACAAGGCCCGCCATCTCAAGGCGAATCGGCTCGTCGCCCTCAAGATGGTGCTGTCCGGAACGCACGCCGGCCGCGATGAACTGCGCCGCTTCCAGAGCGAGGCGGAGGCGGTCGCGCGCTTGCAGCATCCGCACATCGTGCAGGTGTACGACGTCGGCGAACACGAGGGCCGGCCGTTCTTCAGCCTGGAACTCTGCTCCGGCGGCAGTTTGGAGAAGAAACTGTCCGGCACGCCCCTGAAGGCGGAAGAAGCGGCGGCCCTCGTGGAGCAACTGGCCCGCGCGATGCAGGCGGCCCACAGCGAACACGTCATCCATCGCGACCTGAAGCCGGCCAACGTCCTGCTGGCGGCGGACGGCACGCCGAAGATCACCGATTTCGGACTGGCCAAGAAGCTCGATGAGGAATCGGGACAGACGAAGTCCGGCGCGATCATGGGCACGCCGTCCTACATGGCCCCGGAGCAGGCCGAAGGCAAGAAGACCGTCGGGCCACTCTCGGACGTGTATGCGCTGGGGGCCATCCTCTACGATTGCCTGACGGGCCGGCCGCCGTTTCGCGCTCCGACCGTGATGGACACGCTGCTCCAGGTGATCAGCGCGGAGCCTGTGAGGCCGCGATTGTTTAACGCCAGGGTGCCAACCGACCTGGAGACGATCTGTCTGAAATGTCTGCACAAGGAGCCGACGCAACGGTACGCCTCCGCGGAGAAGCTGGCGGAGGATTTGCGGCGGTTCCAGGCGGGCGAGCCGATCGAGGCGCGGCCGGTGGGACGGCTGGAGCGTGGCTGGCGCTGGTGCCGGCGCAACGCTGCACTGGCGGCAGCCCTGGGGGCCGTCGCCGCCTCGCTGATCGTGGGAACTGTTGTGGCAACCGCATTCGCGATTCAGGCCAACGCCAACGCCGCCACAGCCCGGGATAACGAGGAAACCGCGCAGCAGGAGAAGGCGGCTGCGGTGGCGGCGCGGAACGAGTTGGAGCAATCGAACGACAGACTGCTGACGAGCGTGGCCCGCAGTCTGCTGCGGCCGCTGTTAAAGATCCAGCCCAATCAACAGCCGCCGCCGCTGAGCGATCCGGAGATCGGAGCATTGTGGGAACTGGCTTCCACCAGGGAAGACCGGCTCCGTCTGCGCTTCGTCGAGGAAGCCATGCGTGATCCCGAGACGAAGCGGCAGCTAAAGGACCGGGCAGCGGTTGCGCTCCATTCGGTCGTGGGACTGGACAGGACACGGCGAACGCAGGTGAAGCAACTTCTGGGTGAGAGCCTGCAAGCGCAGGGAAGCACGCCGGAGCAGCAGGAGAATGTGGCGGTTTGCCTGGCCCACGTTGCCATTCTCGATCGGCCACTGGCAGCCAGGACCGCTGCCACCCTCAGCCAGGCCATGAGCAAGACCCCGGATCCCAACACGTTGCTGTCTCTGGCGCAGGGGCTGGCGGCAGTGGCAACTCGCCTGGAGCCGAAGGAGGCTGCCCAGGTGTGTGGCCAGGCATCCGCCACCCTCAGCCAGGCCATGAGCAAAACCACGGAACCGTACGCACTGGCGAATCTGTCGCAAGGCTTATCCGCAGTGGCAGCGCGCATGGAGCCGAAGGAGGCGGCCGTGGTCTGTGGCCAGGCCGCCGACATCCTCACCCAGGCCATGAACAGGACAATGGCCCCGCACGCCTTGCTGTCTCTGTCGCAGGGCCTGTCCGCAGTGGCAGCTCGGCTGGAGCCAAAGGAAGCTGCCGTGGTGTGTGGACAGGCAGCTTCCATCCTCACCCTGGCCATGAGCAAGACGGCGGATCTGTACGCCTTGCAGCAGCTCTCGCAGGCTCTATCCGCAGTGGCAGCCCGCATGGAGCCGAAGGAGCCGGCTGCCGCCCTCACCCAGACCATGAGCAGGATCGTGGACCCCAACGCTCTCGTGTATCTGTCGGAGCGATTGTCGGAGGTCGCCTCGCGCCTGGAGCCGAAGGAAGCTGTCGTTGTCCATCGCCAGGCGGCCGCCACCCTCACCCTGGCCATGAGCAAGACCACGGACCTGTACGGCTTGCTGATGCTGCTGGAGAGGCTGTCCACGGTGGCAGCCTGCATGGAGCCGAAGGAGGCGGCCGCCACCCTCACCCTGGCCATGAGCAAGACCACGGACCCGGCCGCCTTGCTGTCCCTGGCGCAAAAAGTATCAGCGGTGGCGGCTCGCCTGGAGCCGAAGGAGGTTGCCCAGGTGATTGGCCAGGCCGCCGCCATCCTCACCGAGGTTTTGAGCAAAACGACGAATGCCAACGCCCTGCGGTCTCTGTCGCAGGGTCTGTCGGTGGTGGCGGACCGCATGGAGCCGAGGGAGGCTGCCCTCGTCTGTGGTCGGGCTTGCACTACCCTTGCCCAGGCCATCAGCAAGAAGGAACCGTACACGTTGTACCCCCTGTCGGAGGGACTGTCGGCGTTGGCAGCTCGCCTGGAGCCGAAGGAAGCCGCCGCGGTCTGTGGCCAGGCCGCCGCCATCCTTGCCCAGACAATCAGCAAGACGGCGGAACCGTATGCCTTGCTGTCTCTGGCGCAGGGTCTGTCCGTTGTGGCGGCCCGTATGGAGCTGAAGGAGGCTACCGTGGTCTGTGGTCAGGTCGCCGCCACCCTCACGCTGGCCATGAGCAAGACCACGGCCCCGAGCGCCCTGCAGTCTCTGTCGCAGGGTCTGTCAGCGGTGGCAGCGTGGTTGGAGCCGAAGGAAGCTGTCGTGGTCTGTGGCCAGGCGGTCGCCACCCTCACACTGGCCATCGGCAAGACGATAGACCCGAGCGCGTTGAACTTTCTGTCGAAGGGGCTGTCGGCGGTGACAGCTCGCTTCGAGCCGAGGGAGGCTGCCCAGGTCGCTGCCACTCTCACGCTGGCCATGAGCAAGACGACGGACCCGAGCGCCTTGACCTTTCTGTCGCAGGAACTGCCGGCGGTGGCAACTCGGCTGGAGTCGAAGGAGGCGGCCGCCACTCTCACCCAGGCCATGAGGAAGAACCTGGCCGTCAACGCCTTGCCACCCCTGGCGCCTCTGGCGCAGGGACTGTCCGTTGTGGCAGCGCGTATGGAGCCGAAGGAAGCGGCCGTGGTTTGTGGCCAGGCGGCCGCCACTCTCATCCAGGCCATGAGCAAGACTACGGACCCGAGCGCGTTGCTGTCTCTCTCCTGGGGACTGTCGGCGGTGGCAGCCTACCTGGAGCCGAGGGAGGCCGCCCATGCTGCGGCCACCCTCATCGTGGTCATGAGCAAGACGCCGGACAGGTCCGTCCTGGTGTCTCTGTCGTCGGTGCTTGCTCACGATCCGGGAACCCGTCACCGTCCCCTGAGCGTGGCGGCGACCGTCGCAGGGCTACCCGGCCCGGGGATTCCGTTCGCCGCCCTCGCCAGTGCGCAACCGGCCCTGGAACCTCTGCCTCCGCCGTTGCCGGCCCAGATGCTTGTCGAGTTGCTCAAGCAGCCGCTGTGCGTCGGCGAACCGCGGCGGCTGGTGCTCGAACAGCTTGCACGGCACTACCACCGCTCCTTCGCCGATCAGTGGGAGTTTGTGGAGTACGCCCAGAACCAGAAGCTCGGGCTTGACCTCACCACGCCACCACAGCGTCCCGACATTGCAGCCACTGGTCCCCGTTGACGGGTCGATGCTATCGGCCGGAAGGAACTGGGTCGCGGCGGCATGGGCGTGGTCTACCGGACGAAGGATCTCTCGCCCGATAACCAGCGGCCACGCTGGTCAAGACGCTGGCGGAGCGGGCGTGAACGGGGCGGCCGTTTTGCCTTGCTCCGCCTGGCTGACTGCGAGCCCGCAGTCAGACCCGACGGCGCTGACGGGCCGGTAGCGCTCTCACCCAAGGGACACGAGGACAGGGCCTGTTTTCGTCCCCTGGCGCGGACCGGGCCACCACTGTCGCGGCTGCTGGGCGTTGGACCTCATCCTCGGAAAGGCGTGACCGATGAGCGAGTACCAGTACTACGAATTCCAGGCCGTCGATCGGCCCCTGACCGACAAGGAGATGAATGAGTTACGCAAGCTGTCCACACGCGCCGAAATCACCCACACGAGCTTCACCAACGACTACAGTTTTGGAAGCTTTCGCGGCGATCCGCGCAAAATGATGGAGGCCTATTTCGACACCTTCGTCTACGTCGCCAACTGGGGTACCCATCGACTGATCTTTCGCCTGCCGCTTTCCCTCGTCGATCTCGGCCTGTTTTCTCGGTACGAGTCCGCGGACGTTTTCTCGATTTGGTCAGTCAAGGATTACGTCCTCGTCGAGTACCATCATTCCATCGAGGGGGGAGGCGAATGGGTGGAGGGGGAGGGCTGGATGACGGGACTTCTTCCCCTCCGCGATTCCCTCATGAGCGGCGATCCTCGCGCGCTCTACCTTGGCTGGCTGAGCGCCCTGGAGAACGATTTTGCGGACGTCAAGGACGACGCCGTCGAGCCGCCCGTCCCTCCCGGCTTGAACGAACCGACGCCCGCTCTGGTGAAGCTGCTCGCATTCCTGCGGATCAGCGATTCCCTTCTCCGGG
>JBBRIK010000037.1:0-12342 GCA_038221045.1 Gemmatales bacterium | reverse complement strand
TTCCACCTCCTTCTGCCGGCAAAACAGGGACGCTGGGGGCAGAGGCGAGGCGTGACCTTCCTGAGCGGCAGTCTGCCGGTCCTCGCTCTGCACGACGCCGAGGGCTGGCATCCGACGCCGTTTCTGCCCTGGCATCAGGCGATCCACAATGAGGCCGGCAGCTATCGTCTGTGCGTCCATGCACCGCGCGGGCAGGTTCTGGCCTGTACGGGAGAGACTCCCCTTCCTCGCGAGCTCGGCGACGGCTGGCGCGAGTTTCGAGCAGGCCCATTGCAGGCGCGCGATCTCGCGCTGCTGGCGAGCGATCGCTATGAGGAATTCGTCGAGCAAGCAGGTCCCGTTCGGATTCGCTGTGTCGCCTTTCCCGAGCATGCCGCGGCAGCACGCCGTCTGCTCCAGGCCGCCCGCACGGCTCTGCTGGCCTACGCCGAGTGGTATGGACCCTATCCGTATCCCGAGTTCACCATCGCCGAGACCTACCTGGGCTGGAGCGCGCGGGCCTGCGCCGGCCTGGCCATGATCGACACGCGCGTCTTTGCTTTGCCGGAGTTCGCCGCCGGCTATGCGGACTACATCATCGCTCAGCAGGTCGCCCAGCAATGGTGGTACAACCTCGTCGGGACCGATGGCTACGCCGAGCCGTATCTCGACGCCGGCTTTTCCGCCTTCTCGGCGAATCGCCTCCTCGACCGGACGCGCGGCCGAAACAACGCATTCTTCAGCTATGCGAGCGCCTTGAGTTGGCTACCGAACATCCATCGTGAAGACTTCTCCGCGGGAATGATCAACGAGTTCCTGGCGCGCGACGAGGGCGGGCCAGCAGCCCAGGAGTTGCCGAACTTCGAGGACCCGGCGCGCTGGAGCGCCCTGGCTGCGGGGCGCGGGGCCAAGATATTCGGCATGATCGAGGCCCGGCTTGGCGAGAGCGAGTTCCTGTTGTTCGCTCGTCAACTGGTCGAACGTCATCAGTTCGGCGTGTTGCGAACGGCGGACATGAAAACCGAATTGGAGACACTGACCAATCACTCCTGGGAGCAGTTCTTTCGCGACTGGGTCTACGGCAGCGGCCTGACGGATTGGTGCATCGACAAGGTCGAAGTGGCCGCGCTGCCCCACGGCCCCCATCCCTTCAAGGCGACGATCCTGCTGAGCCAGAAGGGAGAAATCAACGAGCCGGCCGAACTGGGCATTCGCCTCAAAGGCGAAGAGGGCTTCCCCCTGCGCGTGCCGATCGATCCGTCGGCAAGCGCTCTCACCCTCAAGGAACCGGCGGCGCTGATCGAGCCTCTCTCTGACGGGCGAGTAAAAGTGGAGGTCTGGCTTCCGGGCCGGCCGGCGCAGATTGCGGTGGACCCCGACGGCGTTCTGCTCGATCGCAATCCCTCCAACAACACCTGGAAATCAGAAGTCCGCTGGCACCTCACCCCGCTTTACACCATGCTCGACGAGAACGAGTTGACCTGCGCTCACGATCGCTGGAATGTCACACTCGGCCCGTGGATTTACGATCCAAGTATGGAAGATCCCTGGTTCTCGCGCTACACGATCCTGGGGGCGCGGATCGGCGCGTTTCGCTCGCACGAGCTACAGGGAGGGGTCTATGCGGGCCTGCGGTTGGAGCGTGGCGACCTCGCCTATGGGGCCGATCTGACGCTGCCGAACTGGCCATTCCCCAAGACGGAAGTGGGTTTCCATGTCGAACGCAGCCTTGCGGAACTTCGTCCCAACTTCAGTGGACTCGATCGCGCCGTCCTCTATGGCCGCTACATTTTCGATGAGTCGTCCAGCTTCTATCTGCCGCCCATGCACTATCTCGAGACTTTCGCGGCCAACCAGAACCACTACCTGCCTCATCCGCGCATTCCCACTCCCGAAGCGGAGCGATTCGACACGTTGTCCACCCTGGGACTCCACTATCACCTCGATCTGCTGACCCCTTACTGGGACCCGGACCGGGGCTTCCGTATCGATGCGACCGTTGCCGGCGGTTTGCCCGTCCTGGGGGAACGAAAGGATCTCTTCGAGGGCCGCGCTCAGGTGTCCTTCGCGCAGGCGTTGCCGGAGTCGCTGGGGTGGTTGCATGAGACGAAAGTAGCGGGCCGGCTACACGGTTCCGCAGGTTTGCCGGAACGCGGCCAACTCTTCAGCCTGGGTGACAACGCACTCTTTCGCGGCTTCGATCTGCGCGAGCGCCAGGGAAGCGCGATCTGGGTCGGCAGCCTGGAATGGCGCGTGCCGGTGGTGCGCGATCTGGACTGGAGTTGTTGTGGGAAGGCCATTGGCCTGAGTCAGATTGCCGTGGCGCCGTTCTACGATGTGGGAGCGGCTTACCTCAATGGCCACATTCTGGGATCGACCGCTCACGCGGTCGGTCTGGGATTGCGGCTCGACGTCAACTGGCTGAGCTTCCTGGAGCGGACGACGGTACGTTTCGATTTCGCGCGAACGGTCAACGAATCGACGCCGGTGCAATACTGGTTCGGGATCCAGCATCCCTTCTGACGCGAGCCGAGCCGATGGGCGGAAGGGAGGACGAATTTCCAATTCGTCTTGGTCGCCAAGGACGAATTGGAAATTCGTCCTCCAGCCGATCAATTCATCGTGCTGTTTGCCGTCGCCGACATCTTGTGGCAGGTGCAGTTGTTCCACCGATAGAGCCGCATCTTGTGAAGGAGATGGCGGACTTCCGAAGGGCCGCCGCCGGCGATGATCTCCCACGGCGTCAGGCCGAAGACGGCGAGACTGATCGACGGCTCCATCGCGACAACTGAGTGCCAATTGCGCCGTGGAATGAAGAGAGCGTCGCCCGCTTCGACCCGCGCGTAGTAGCCATGCGCCTTCGCGAACTCCGCGCTCTCGCGCGGCTGTTCGTCGAGCCGGGAAATATTGATGTCGCTGAGCGTCGCGCCCCAATCGTACTTCTTCGATTTGCACATGAACGGCGTCTGGTCCGGCGGGAAGAGGATGACCTCCTTGGTGCCGCGAACCTGGCAAAACCAGTTATTCGGAAAGTCGTAATGCACTCCGGTGACGGTGTTCGACGGACCCATGAAGACAAATTCCCAGGTCCAGCGCAATCCCGGCCAGACACGGCGAATGTCGAAGTCGCGCCGCAACTCGGGGAACTCGTCGAGGATGTGCCACTGGGCCAGGTAGACGCGGTTGGCCTCGAACGTCTTCATGTACGACCAGTCGAGATGGAACGACTCGCCTCGGGCGATCTGCTTCCAGCGCCGATCCGGCAGGAGTCCGATATCGTCGCGGCGCGGCTGGCCGGCGATCTGCGCGAGTTCGCGGAGATAGGGAGAAATAGGCAAATCGAGCGGCTGGCGCGTAACGCCCTGCTCGACAAGCCCGTTCTGGAAGCGAAACACTACTTCCGAGCCATCGGGCCGGCGCAGTTGAGAGAGCGTCTCAAACGACCATTTCTCCCAGGCGGCCCAGGCGCGGACCGCTCCCTTGACCAGCAGCGGTCTGGTGCGACGGCCAAACCCTCCGCTTCGTTCGAGATCTTCCCAGGCGATTTCATCGACGAACTGAAAGGATGGCCCGAGGTAAGTTTGCATGGTATGCAGGGGGATTGAGGAAGGGATTCACCAAGTGAGATGAGAGTACCCCAACGGCCGTTTTCGTGCGAGGTCACTTCCTTCTTGCCGCTTGCGGCGTAGCGCTCTTCATCCCCGCCACGCCGCAAGACGCATTAGCGCGGCATTTCTTTCAGGTGTAGCACCGTGCGATGTCCGTCCTCGACCGAGGATTGACGCACAAGCCGGCCCTGCGCATCGTACCAAAGATCGACCTGGACCGGTCCCGTGAGACGATAATTCGTGCAGAGGATCGCCTGACCCGCGACCATTACTTTCGCGCTGCCGACAATGTCGATCCGCGCGTTTTGAGCGCGGCCATTATCGACGTCGAGCAGTGCCAGCGCCTGAGCCGGAAGGCCCGCCGCGGGCAGACGCCAGTAGGTCGTCGGCCAGACATCGGCGCGGACGACGGCGGCCCGGCCATTCGCGGTCACGCGCAATCCAGCGGCCTCGGCTGTCGCCTGAATGCTGCACTTGGTGCCGTTGTCGTCGGTGGCGCAGTTGAGCTTCTGGAGGCGATTGCCTTTCCAGACCTCGCTCCCTTCGTAACGATACTGGTAGACGGCAACCAGGTGTTTGACGCGGACGGCCGCGTTTCCGCTCAGGGTTTCCGAGCCGTCCTCGCCGGTGATGAACGAGAGACGACACTCGCCCGCCTGCTTGCCATCGACCTGCACCGCGAAGATGCGCGACTCGGTTCCGGCCGCCTGCAACAGCGCCGGGACGAGGGCGAGACAGAGACTGCTGAGCCATCCGATTCGACGGGAGAGGAGCATGCGCATGAGATCCTCCGAGGACAACAACCACAGGCGGGTCCGACGCCGTGGAACGGTCCCATACCCATCCACCTCTCATCAAGCCAATAGCGATTCTAACTGCACCCGCCGCACCTTCTGTCTGGGCGCGCTGGCGCTCGCCGGGGCCGCGTGCGCCGAGCCATCGAGGAAGGAAACGCTCGACGAACTGATTGGCGTAGCTCTGCGAGCCTGGAAAGTTCCGGGGGCCGCGGTCGTCGTGGTCCGCGATGGCCGGGTGGAGTATCTGGCAGGACACGGCGTTCGCGCGGAGGGAGAGAAGGACGCGATCACGCCGCAGACCTTGTTTCCGCTGGGTTCGTGCAGCAAGGCGTTCACGACGGCGGGACTGGCGAAACTCGTCAAGGCAGGCAAACTGAGCTGGGACGATCCGGTCCGCAAGCACGTCTCGTCCTTTCGGCTGTCCGATCCGCTGGCCGATAGAAGGGTCGTCCTGCGCGATTTGCTCTGTCATCGCACGGGACTCGCCACGCACGATCTGCTGTGGTATCGCGCGCCGTGGACGCCCGAGGAATCCGTTTGCCGGGCCGGCTCGCTGCCGCTGGAGCGTCCCTTCCGCACGGCCTTCCAGTATCAGAGCACGATGTTCACGGCGGCGGGATTGGCCCTGGAGTCGGCCTCGGGACAGAAGTGGAGCGACTACATCGAAGAGCAACTCTTCAGTCCGCTGGGCATGAAGACGGCGGGTACTTCGAGCGCCTCGTTCAAGTCCACCGATCGCGCCGTGGGCCATCGGCAAGGGCCGCGCGGTGAGGCGGAGCCGCTGACAGAGTGGTGTCCGTGTCCCCGGCCCGATGCAGCCTACACCATTCATGCCAGTGTCGCGGACCTGGCCCCCTGGCTGCGAATGCAACTCGATCCGGCCGAGCCACTCGTCGAGACGCACACCCCGCAGATGGTCATTCCGCTGGCGGGTCGCGAGGGGAAACTGCATCCGGACACGACGATGATGAGCTATGGTCTCGCCTGGGTCATTCAGGACTACAAAGGCTGGAAGGTCGTCGCTCATTCCGGCATCCTCGACGGCTTCCGCGTTCAGGTGACGATGGTCCCGAAGGCGAAACTCGGTCTAGCCGTGCTGGCGAATCTGCACGGCACACGCATGAACCTCGCACTCGGTTATGCCCTGCTCGATCATCTGCTCGACCTGGAGAAACGCGACTGGAACTCCTATCTGCTCAGGGAAGTGCGCAAGGACGATGACGAGATGGAGAAGGCGAAACGAGAGCGTCTCGCTGCCCGGCATCAGGACACGCAGCCCTCGCGGCTTGCCGGCGCGTATGCGGGGACCTACGAGCATCCCGCGTATGGCGCGGCGCGAATCACTCGGGAACGCGGCCGGTTCGTGTTCCAGTGGGGGAGCTTTCGCGCTTCGCTCGATCACATCCATCACGACACGTTCAGCGCGCAGCTCGATCCTCTTGGTCCCTGTCTGCTGACGTTTGCTCTCGATGCGGCCGGCGACGTGAGCGAAATGAGCGCCGGCATGCCGCTCGGCGTCGTCTTTCGAGCGCGTGGTGGTTAGTGGCTGCCTGCTGCAAAGCCGCAAGCGGTGGACACCCGCGTCAGACGTTCGTGGAGCGTCGCGGCATCGGCGGCCACGACGTTCACATGACCCAGCTTGCGGCCCGGACGCGGGGCCTTCCCGTAATGATGGACGTGAACGCCGGGGAGGGCCAGGAGCGCGGCGAGGTCGGGCATCGTGCCGATCAGGTTGACCATTGCCGACAGGCCGCGCATCGCGGTGCTTCCCAGCGGCAGACCAAGAATGGCGCGCAGATGGTTCTCAAACTGGCTCGTCTCCGCGCCGTCGAGGGTCCAGTGGCCGGAGTTGTGGACGCGCGGGGCCATCTCGTTCGCCAGCAGTTTCGGTCCCGCGATCTGAAAGTACTCAATCGCCAGAACGCCAACGTACCCGAGGGCATCGAGGACGCGCCGCCCATGTTCTTCCGCCTCGGCCTGCAAGGCCGGCGTCAGTCCCGGTGCAGGGGCGAGCGAGAGCCGGAGCATGCCGCCGCGATGATGGTTCTCGACCAGCGGATAGAAGGACGTCTCTCCTCCCCGGCCGCGCACACTCAGCAGAGACAACTCGCGCTCAAAAGTGACGAAGCCTTCGAGGATGAGCGGTACTCCGCCGAGTGTGTCCCAAGCGCGCGGCACGTCATCGGCGCGGCGCAGGAACACCTGACCTTTGCCGTCGTAGCCGAAGCGGCGAGTCTTGAGGATCGCGGGCAGTCCGAGTTGCTCGACGGCCCGTCCCAACTCTTCCCGGCTCTCGACGGCGGCGAAAGGCGCGGTCCCGAGTCCCGCCTGTTGAAAGAAGGTCTTCTCGGCGACACGATCCTGTGCGGCTTCGAGAGCGGCGGGAGGGGGAAAGACAGGGCGGCGCTGCTCCAGAAAGCGCGCCGTCGTCACCGGCACGTTCTCGAACTCGTAGGTGATGAGATCGACGAGGCCGGCGAGCTTCTGAAGGCTTTCCATGTCCTCATACGCGCCGACGAGACGGTCCGCGAGTTGTTCCGCCGGCGCTTCGACGGCCGGATCGAGGAAGTGAAAGCGCAGCCCGAGCGGATAGCCCGCGAGGGCGAGCATCCGGCCGAGTTGACCGGCTCCAAGAATGCCAATCGTGGTCACGCCGTCGCTCCCTCGCGCGGGTCGGGATGATCGAGAACGCTCTGCGTCTGCTTACGGCGATACTCGATCAGAGCGGCACGGAAGTGGGGATGTTTGCCAGCGAGAATCGACGTGGCGAGCAGAGCGGCGTTGATGGCCCCGGCGCGGCCGATGGCAAGCGTCGCGACCGGAATGCCGGCCGGCATCTGCACGATGGACAGCAGCGAATCGACGCCATGCAGGGCCTTTGATTCGACCGGCACGCCGAGAACGGGCAGGTGCGTCTTGGCGGCCGTCATGCCAGGCAGATGAGCGGCCCCGCCCGCGCCGGCGATGAGGACTTCGAGGCCGCGCTCTTCGGCCGACGCGGCATACTCGAAGAGTAGATCGGGCGTGCGATGGGCCGAGACGACACGCACTTCATGCGGGACGCCGAGCGTCTCCAGAGTCTGGGCCGCGTGGATGAGGGTCTCCCAGTCCGACTTCGACCCCATGATGATACCAACGAGCGCTTGCATGGTGCGCCTCCTGCCGCTTGCGGCTTAGCAGAGTCTGCCGCTAAGCCGCAAGCGGCTGAACGGACATCGTAGCAAATCCCGCTACGATAACCTCAGCACAACCCGCCCTGGAGAGGGTGGGGGTAAGGAGGGTTTACGTTTCGCGCTCTTTCCTTGAGGTGTGAGGAAGACCCCTCACCCCCCAACCCCTCTCCCCCGAAGCGGGGGCGAGGGGAGCAAGACAGGAGCCGCTACGCCGCGAGCGGCTGCCGCAAGCGCTCGGGATGAAATAGGCCGATGCGCGTCCGTCGCAGTAGAAAATCGGCCGGGAACAGAGCCATCTCGCGATCGCGCTGATAGAGCAGTTCCGCGCACAGGTCCGGCTCTTCGGGATGAATCGGCTGCGCCAGCGCCGGATCGCGTCTGAGGTACTCCACCACGTCCTCAGCGTGCAGTCCGTAGCGATGTACGAGATGCCAGGCGGTCGCTTCCGCGAGTCCCTCGCGCTGCAGGCCGGCCAGCGTGCGTTCGCGGAACCTCGGCCACGGCTCCAGCGGCGTTCCATGCAGCGGGAGACGGCTGGTGCGCTCATGGCGGCGCAGACCGAGACGCTCGACGATCGTATCGGTGATGACCTCGGCCATGTGCCGATACGTCGTGTACTTGCCGCCCGCGATGGAGAGCAGGCCGGACGATGAGGCGAACAGACGATACTCACGCGAGCGCGAGGACGGCTCTCCCGGACGCGAACGAAGCAGAGGACGCAAGCCGGCGAACTGGCCGAGCAAATCGTGCGGGGTCAGAGGCGTACTGAAGTGATGGTTGAAACCCTCCAACAGATAGGCGACGTCGTCGGGCGTGACGGCCAACTCGTCCGGCGAATGCTCTGCCTCGGTGTCGGTGGTGCCGATCAGCGTCTTACCGAGCCAGGGAATGACGAAGAAGACTCGCCCATCGCGCGGGTGGAGCAGCAGCAAGGCCGACGCCAGACCGCGATCTCCGACGACGAGATGCACCCCCTTCGTCGGACGCAGGTGCAATCCCTCGTCATCGCCCGCCATCTGACAGACGGCATCGACCCACGGACCTGTCGCGTTGAGGACCTGCCGCGCGGCGATATGCAATTCCTGGCCGCCCGCGCGATCGACTGCGCGGACGCCGCTGATGCGGCCCTCGCGCTGCTCGAATGCGATTGCCTCGACGTAATTGGCGATACAGGCGCCGTGATGCCAGGCGGTTTGCAGCACTTCGAGACACAGGCGGGCATCGTCCATCTGGGCGTCGAAGTATTCCGCGCCGCCGAGGAGTCCCTCCCGGCGCAACTCAGGCACGTCGCCCAGCATGCGCGGGCGTGATACGCTGCGGCTGCGGCGAACGTTGCCCCCGCCCGCGAGCAGATCGTAGAGCAGCAACCCGACGCGCCATTTCCACGATGGCACGCGCGCCCCGCGATAGAACGGCAGCAGAAAGCGCAGCGGATGAACGAGATGGGGCGCGTTTCGGAGCAGCAGCCGGCGTTCGTGAAGGGCCTCGTAGACGAGACGGAAGTCGCCATGCTCCAGATAACGAAGGCCTCCATGAACGAGCTTGGAGGAGATGCTGCTCGTCCCGGAAGCGAAATCGCCCTTGTCGATCAGGGCGACGCGCAGGCCGCGCAGAGTGGCATCGAGCGCCACGCCGGCCCCGGTGATGCCGCCGCCGAGAATGAGCAGATCGAAGGTCTCGTCTCTGAGGGCATCGAGTGTGCGAATCATGGCGACACGGTACACGGAGGCGAGCGATTCGGCCAGCCCGAGCGAGAGTTCCTCGTTCCCACGCTCTGCGTGGGAACGTGCTCTTCGACGCTCGGCGTCGCGTCCGTTCGGAAGACTCTGCGTCGTCTCTGTTCGGAAGACGACGCAGAGCGTCGAAGAAGCCGTTCCCACGCAGAGCGTGGGAACGAGGAGGGAGAGGGTCTCGACTGGTCGGGTTGACACGTCGCGCGCGAAAATGCTAGAACCGTCATGCTTCGGATGCCGCGCCTGCGGCTCAACCCAGGGATGGGGCCGTCATGCTGTATCATCGCAGCCAGCTCCTGCGCGCCTGCTTTCTTCTCTCCGACCTCGCGGTTACCGCTCTGGCCTGGATTGGCGCCTACTACGCTCGCTTCGACTCCGGCTGGCTGCCGCTCTCCAAACCGCGCGCCGACTTCTATCTCTGCTGGCGAGCTTTGCCGTTGGTGCTGGTGCTGGCCCTCGTCGCGTTCCACATGGCGGGACAGTATCAGGTCCATCGCCTGCGCCGGTTCCGCGAAGATATCGTGTCCGTCCTCAAGGGGACGGGCTTGCTCATTCTCCTCGTCCTCGCCACGCTGTTCGTGTTGCACGATCCCTATGAGTCGCGCGGCACCTTCGCGCTCTTCGGGGTACTGACGGCCACCGGCGTCTTCACCGGACGGCGTCTGGCCTGGTGGCTCATCCGCAACCTGCGCAGCCGCGGCTTCAATCAATCCTTCTCGATCGTCGTCGGCACCGGCCGGGTCGCGCGCAAGACCGCTCGCGCCCTCCGTCATGCGAGCTGGATGGGTATCAAGAACCTCGGCTTCATTGAGGAACGCCGGGACCGCTGGACCAGCGATCTCGACGTTCTCGGCCACTTCAACGATCTGCCCGAGATCATCGCCAAGTTCCAGGTCAGCCACGTGTTCATCGCCCTGCCGATGAGCCGTTACGACGACGCGCGCCGCGTCTTCGAGGTCCTGTCGCAGAGCATGGTTGAAGTGCGTCTGGTGGCCGACGTGCCGAACCTGGCAGGACTGTCGCTGACGACCACCAACCTCGACGGCCTGCCTGTGATCGGCCTGCGCGAGAATCCGCACGTCGGACTCAACCTCGTCGTCAAGCGCGCGATGGACGCGGCCCTGTCGCTGATCGGCCTCATCCTGCTCTCGCCGGTCTTCCTCCTCATCGCCATCGCGATCAAGCTGACGAGCAAGGGACCAATCTTCTACTGTCAGGATCGTTGCAGCCTCAACGGCAAGACGTTCAAGATGCTGAAATTCCGCAGCCTGTGCGTCGATGCCGAGGTCCAGACAGGACCGGTGTGGACCGCGAAGGATGATCCCCGCCGCACACGACTCGGAACGTTCTTGCGCAAGACCTCGCTCGACGAGTTGCCGCAACTCATCAACGTCCTCAAGGGCGACATGAGCCTGGTCGGCCCGCGGCCCGAACGGCCGGTCTTTATTCAGAAGTTCACCAAGACGGTTCCGAGTTACATGGCCCGTCATCGCGTCAAGGCCGGCATCACAGGCTGGGCTCAAGTCAACGGCTGGCGCGGCAACACGTCGCTGCGGAAACGGATTCAATACGACCTCTATTACATCACGCACTGGACGCCCTGGCTCGACATGCGCATTCTCTGGCTCACGGTCTTTCGCGGACTCGTCCACAAGAATGCGTATTGATCGAATCGCGCCAGAAAATTCCGTGGATTGCGGCTTTGCAGAAGGCCGTTACGCCGCGAGCGGCAAGAAAAGGTCCCGTTTGCGGCATAGTGGTCACTCCGCAATCGACCGCGCCACCGCTCCGGGCCGAGGCAACAGCGGCCGCTTGCACTCGGGACAGGGCTTCGCGCCGCGCGCACGCAACTTCGCGCTGATGTCCGGCGACTTCCAGTTGATGACGTCGCCGACCTTCGGCAGAAACTCGGTGAAAAGGAACCGGAACCAGCGTTCGAGCCGGTCCGCGATGAAGCTTGCTTCGGCCGAGAAGCGGAAGGTCTCGCTGCCCAGGCGGAGTTCGTAGTACCCGCCTGGCCGCTTTCCCGACACCTCGATTACTGCCGGCTTGCGCTCGAACAGCACCTGTTGCAAAGCGATGCCGCGCCCGCAAATGATGATCCGCAGCGGCGTCGGCTCCTCCTTACGGGCGGCGTGCGCCACCATGTAACTGGCGTTCTCGTGGACGAGCAGCAGATCGGGAAAGAGGCTCAGTAGCTTCGGCGCCTCCCGGCGATTGCAGAACTCGAAGACCGTCGAGGCGTCACTCGCCTGGTCCCAGGGTCTCGTCGCCCGCAGCGACCACAACAGCCGCAAGAGGATCAAGCGGCGCGGCACCGTCACCTCGAAAACCGCACCCAGAGCGGCATACGACTGGCCGATCTCGACGAGATCGCTCACCTCGTAGCCCGCGTCGAAAGCACGATCGCACACCATCACCTTCAGGCGAGCGAGATTGCCCGCCGTCCACCAGTCCGTCTCCCAGTCCGTCAGCAGCGCCTCTCCATAGGCGAGCGGCAGCTTGCCCTTGAGGCAGAAGTCGATCTCCTCCAGCACGAGCGGAATCGGGTCGCGCCCCTCCAGCACGGCGTCGCTGACGCCGAGCCGTTTCAGAGCGGCGAGCGGGCCGACCTCCCGCCCCTGAAGCACCTCGGCGGCCGCGAATCGTAACGCCTTCTCCAGCAGCGGGCGGCGAACTTCAGCCCGGCCCCGGTCGAGACTGACGAGCGCGAGGCCGGCGAGGAAGTGAGCGTCGGCAGGGACAAAGCCTCGCTCGGCGAGGCGCGGCAGCATCATCGACCAGGCATGATCGACGACGCGATCCGTCACGGGGACCTTGGGCTTCTTCTTCGCCGCGATGACGCCCCCGAGGACGCCCGCTCCCAACAGGACGACAACAACCCACGGCAGCGGATCGCCCAGCGATGGTAGTCCCAGTGCCAGGACGAGAGCCAGTACGAGAAGAGGACCGATCGTCAGCCACAGCCAGCCGCGCACCGTCCAGCGATTGTTCGGTTCGGCAGCGCGAACGAGTTTGCCTTTCGGCGACTCCAGTTCCAGGCGCGTTCGCC
>JBBRIK010000036.1:0-12348 GCA_038221045.1 Gemmatales bacterium | reverse complement strand
GGCCCGGTATTCTCATCCTCACTGATTGAAGATGAACTCCTTGGTGTTCAGAAGCGCCCAGAGAATATTCTCGTAGGCGGTCTTCTTCGACTTCTCGTGCTTGGCGATGTGTTCGAGGGCCGCCTTCATCTGGTCCTCCGTCGGCTTGCGGGCGAATGCCCACAGGAACAGCTCCTCGACCTTCTCGGCGTCCGTCCTCTTATCCTTCGCCAACTCGTCGGCACGCCCACCGGCTCGTGCCAGTTTACCCTGAACCTCTTCCGAGTTGAGCAAGTGGAGCGCCTGTGCCAGGTTCGCTTCGCTGACGCGCTCGCACTCACAAGCGCTGATGCGCTGCGGCCGGCCGAACACGTCGAGGAAGTACGACGCGAAGGACTCGTCCGGCAGCATGATCGCTCGCTTCGGAGCAAAGCGATCCTGCGGCAGACCGGCGAAGGCCGTCGGGCTGTCCGTCACTTGACAGACTGCGTCGAGCAGCACTTCCGCCCCCATTCGCTTCGGATAGTAGCGAGCGTAGTTCTGCTTGTCGTGCTGATTGAACTCGTTGGGAACAGCACTCAACTGATAAGTCCGGCTCTTGGTGATGGTCCGGATCATCTGCTTGAGGCTGAACTTGTTCTTGATCAGGTCGGCGGCCAGGGCGTTGAGCAACTCGGGGTTGCTCGGCGGATTGGTCACGCGCATGTCGTCCAGAGGATCGACGATGCCGCGTCCGAAGAAGTGCGCCCAGTAGCGATTCGCGACGGCCTTGGCGAAGAACGGGTTCTTGTGGTCCGTCAGCCATTCGACCAGCTTCTCGCGCGGATCGTCCTCAGCGCCGACCTTCATCGGTTCGCCGTCGAGCGGCTTGATCTCGGCGGTCTGCTTCGTCCGCTGATTCTGGACACTACCCGAAGAGAGCGAATAAATCGCGATCCGCTGTTCCGGCTGATTGGCGTTCGACGCCACGGGGACCTGCTTGCGGCCCACGCGCCCAAAGAACGCAGCCAGACCCCAATAGTCGTCCTGGCTCCACTTCTCGTACGGATGATGGTGACATTGAGCGCAGGCCAGCCTCAAGCCGAGGAAGACCTGGGCGGTGTCATCAACGAAGTTTTGCGGCAACTGCAATTCGCGATACCACACCGTCGGCGGGCTGATGCTCTCGTCGCCCGTCGCGGCCAGGATCTCACCGGCGAACTGATCGTACGGCTTGTCCTTCGCCATCGACTGACGAATCCAGTCGTGGAAGGCGAAGGTGCCGCGCGCCCGGCCCGGCTCGTTGCGCCGCTTCACGCGGAGGATGTCGGCCCACTTGTTCGCGAAGTAGTACGAGTATTCAGGCGAGTCGAGCAGCGCATCGATTAGCTTATCGCGTTTCTTCGGGTCTTTGTCGGCGGCGAACTCAGCGACCTGCTTCGGCGTCGGCAGCGTACCCGTGATGTCGAGCGACACCCGGCGAAGGAACACCTCGTCGGTCGAAAGCTGCGACGGCACAAGGCCCAGGGTCTTCCACTTCTTCAGCGTGAACTCATCGACAACCGTCTGAACGGGGAACTGATACTCGGGGGCTTTGCCGTCGAGTGGCACCGTCGCGCGGAAGACGGCAACCTGGTCCTGATAGCGGACCATGATGGCGGATTCGCCGCTCATGGACAGCGTGCGGACGAGCGCGCCTTCATCGACGATGCCGATTTCGGTATCGTTGCTTTCGTACTGAGCCCGGCGAGTGATGTCCTCGACGGTGCCGTCGCTGTAATGAGCCTGGACGGAGAACTGCTGCTTGCCCTGAAGAGTCATGACGCGATGATCGGGCGTGACGGAGATGCGCGTCACCTTGGGATCGGTCGGCTTGCCGTAAGGCGTGCCGGCGGCGATCCAGCGGCGAATGAGGCGATACTCGTCAGAGCCAACCTCGGTTCGCTTGCCGCCGCCGTGAGCCATGCCGCCGGCCGCCTTGAGCAAAAGCAGCGAGCGATCGGGAGCGGCGGGGAACAGACGCCGGCCTCGGCCTTCCTTCACGAGCGTCATGTAGTCCAGTTCTGGCTCGAAGCCCAGGAGGGACAGCTTGAAACCGTTCTGACCGGACGCTTTTCCATGACAGCCGCCGCTATTGCAGCCCATCTTGGTGAAGATCGGCACGATCTGATTGGCGAAGTTAATCTCGAGGTTGACGTCGCACGACTCGGTCTTGACCGGCACCTTGATGGAGTGGTCTCCGAAGCGAGCGACGACCTGGGTCGAGCCGTTGGCGATCGGCACGACGCGACCGCTGCTCGTGATGCGAATCAGCTTCGCGTCAGCGGCTTCGTACTTGACGTCGTGCGTCAAGTCCTGGAGCCGGCCGTCCTTCAGGACGGCGGTGAGGATAAGTTGTTGGGCGTCGTCGATGCCCTTGAGCGACACCTTGGCCGGGAAGACTGACAGGTCCTTGATGTCGCCTGGGGCGGGCAGGCTCGCTTCCTTGAACGCGACGGGACCCTTGTTGTACTGGTCCGCGGCGGAGGAGCGCCCGGCTGAGAAGATGAGGCCCATGACGGCCAGCAGCACGGGCCAACGATTGCGGTTCATGTTGTTACCCCCCTTGGATGGCAGATAGTCCTACGGCAGGAAAACAGGCAGTGTCTTGTATTCTCACCGAGACGCCGCGCGATTGCAACGAAATCCCGATACGATCGTCACGATGAGAACGAGGCAGGCAGATAGGATAAACATACTCGACGTGAGGAGGGAGGGGCAAGGGGGAATCTGACGCGGATGAAGAAGGATCGGGAACGCTTGTCAATTCTGTGACGACGTGAGCGAACGTCCTCTATAATGGGAGAGCAGAATTCGTTAACTGCATTCCGCCACACCCCCCCGTCGGCGAAAAAGCGTCCGCAGTGCGCGCGTTGAGGAATTTCAGTTCGTTTTGCGGAAGGTAAGCGTGGTCCCGTCGGTGTCGATCATGGTCAAGCGGTTCCCATCGAGGACGATTTTCTCCGAATGAGTCTTCAACCCGGCCACCGGTTTCTCAAGGTGGAACACGACGGTGTTGCCCATCCCCAGGACGTATTTCCCGTTATAGAGAGTGCCCTGGAGGATGTAGAAGAGGCTGCCGTCCTTGTGGAAATGCAGTTCGAGAAAGCCCGCCGGCAGGTTGACCGATTGAACCGGATGCAGGTTGGAGGCGGCCCTCGTCACTCGATTCGGCTCCGACGACCACATCGTCCCTTCGAGCTTGTTCTTGTTCTCCGACACGCAGCCCGCCGCCCCAATCAGCGGCAAGACGAACAGACGAACGATTGTAGTGCGACGCACAGTCCATCCCTCCAGTACGAAAAAGGCGGCCCCACTCGCCTCGATCGGCGTTTGAGACAATCTGCGGACGGTTACTGGACTATAGGTCACGCCGCGAGGTCATGCAAAAAGGCGAGGCGACGTTTCGCCGGCAATCGGACAAAGACCCCTTGAGGCTCCCATGCGCGTTATTCAGGCTCCTGAAGCACTCGACGGCCCGGAACTGAGCGTCTATCTGAGCGGCGGCATACCCACGAACGACGACTGGCACGCCCGATTCATCGCTCTTCTCGCGGACAGCTCTCTCGTGCTGATCGACCCGCGACGGATCAATTATCCCTGGGAGGACCCTGCGGCAGTCGAGGTGCAAGTCCGCTGGGAACGTCGCCATCTCCGCCAGGCGTCCGCGATCCTCTTCTGGTTCCCGCCCGAGACTCTCGCTCCCATCACCCTCTACGAACTGGGAGCCTACTCGATGACCGACAAGCCGCTCTTCGTCGGCGTCCATCCCGACTACCAGCGCCGAATCGACGTGATGGTCCAGACAGGTCTCGCCCGGCCCGACGCGCCGATCCTCTCGACACTGGAAGAACTCGCCGCCAGAATCCGAAACTGGTGCGAGACACAAGAGACCGGGCAGTCTTCTCGACAGAAAGATTAAAAGTGTATGAGGAGCGAAACCTGGGGCGATCAGGAGTGTTTCATGGGTGGATTTGACGTTGTGAATAACTCATTCCGTTCCACTCGAGATCGAGGTGTAGCATGTTTCGATGGGTCCTCAGTTCGGTGCTCGCTTTGGGTATCATGACGGGCGGGATGTCGGTATCCGACGTTTCCGCCGCTGACAAGCCCGCAAGCAGCAAGAAGGTCGGCGAGAAGGCCAAGGGTGGGAAGAAAGCCGGCAAGAAGAAGGGCAAGGGCAAGAAGAAGAAGGGTAAGGGCAAGAAGGGTAAGGGTAAGGGCAAGGGCAAGAAAAAGGCCGCTGCGTAACTTCAATTCGATCTCGAAATATCCACCGGTAACCGGCGCTGCCCGTACTTCGCACACATGCGAAGCACGGGCGGCGTCGTTTGGACTCCAATGCTCCAGCTCCCTTCCTCCTCTTGTTCTACATGGAACAACCGGCATATTCCTATTCCCTACTCATCCGCGAAAGCAGTGTTGTGCCTGTCGGAGAGCGGGACTAGAATGCCGCGAGTCTGATACGTCCCCGGTTCAGGATGAAGGGGTCAACCATGGACAAGAAGTCACGTCTCGGTCGAGGTCTGGATGCGCTGGTCGGAAGTGAAGAGGGCGGGTCAGGCCCGAGTTCTTCCGCCAATCACGTCGCGCTGGATTCGATTGATTTGAATCCGATGCAGCCGCGCAAGACTTTCGATGCCGATGAGATCACGTCTCTCTGCGAGACGATCAAGGCCCATGGCATCCTTCAGCCCCTCGTCGTCCGTCCGGTCGGCGATCGCTTTCAACTCATTGCCGGCGAACGACGTCTGCGCGCGGCCCGCGCGGCCGGACTGGACGCGGTCCCAGTCAATGTCGTCAACTTCAACGATCAACAGGTCCTTGAGGCAGCCCTGATCGAGAACATCCACCGGGCCGACCTCAATCCCATCGAGAAAGCCCAGGGCTTCAAGGAGTACCTCTCGCGCTTCCAAATCACTCACGAGCAACTGGCTAGCCGGCTTGGCCTCGCTCGCACGACGCTTACCAACCTCGTCGCTTTGCTGGACTTGCCGGCCGAGGTGCAAGACGCGGTCCGCGTCGGTCAACTATCGACCGGACACGCCAAATTGCTCAAGGGCGTCGATGATCGCGAACGTCAGATCGCCTTGTGCAAGGAGATTGTCGCCCGGGGGCTTTCGGTCGCGGGGACCGATGCACTTATCAAACAGCCCCAGACCGAGACGAAAGAGCGCGAACCCTCGGCAGAGCGAGAGCCAACTCCGGGAAAGACTGCGCACGTTGCCAGCATCGAAGACGAATTGCGGCAGAAACTGACCGCGCGCATCGAGATCAAGGTGAAGGGAAAAGACCGTGGCCAGATCGTGCTGAGCTTCGAGTCCAATGACGATTTCGAGCGTCTGCTGGAGGTGCTTCGTCGCTGAAGGGTTTGACCTGAAGCCATCCGGGCGATAGGATGCAGAGTGTATCGGGGCGTGGCGCAGCCTGGTTAGCGCGCCTGATTTGGGATCAGGAGGTCGGCAGTTCGAATCTGCTCGCCCCGACTTGGTATCAATTCCGCCTCTCTTGCCGCTTGCGGCTTCGCAATCTTCCTGTGAAGCCGCAAGCGGCAAGAAGTTATCCCTTCTTCGGACTCCCCTCTCCGAGTGCATCGACAAAACCTTCGATCAGGGCGGCAAGGCGATTACTCTGCGCCGCTGCAATTCTGAGGACATCCTCGTGCGATAGGGGAACGTCACTCAATCCCGCCGCGCGGTTCGTAATGCAGGACACGGCGGCACACTCCATTCCCAGTTCGACGCCTCTCAGCACCTCGCGAGAAGTTGACATTCCCACCGCGTCAATGCCCCAATTCTTCATGGCTCGAATCTCAGCCCCCGTTTCATACGAGGGCCCCGTACATGAGGCATAGACTCCCGTGTGCAACTCGTCGCTGGTTCGGCTGGCCGCCTCCAGGAGTTTATCGCGCAAGCGCTCAGAATACGGCGACGGCATGGATCCCACTGCAAACTCCCGCCAGCCGGTCGGACGGTTCAACTCAACTTGATTCGTGATGAGCATGAGGCTGCCGGGCGTGAGAGCCTCATGAATCCCGCCGGCAGCGTTGGTATGAAGAATGACTTTCGCACCGAGTCCAGCGATGATACAGGTCGGCTGCGTCACTCGTTCCCAGGAATGGCCCTCATAGAAATGCAGCCGGCCTTCGAGAACGAGTACCGGTTGAGAATGAAGCCGCACCAGAGAGAGTTGTCCTCGATGACCCTGGACGCTGGATTCGGTCAGATCAGGAAGTTCGGCGAAGGGAACGGATAACTCACGTCCCCATCGATCGACGACCTCTCCCAGACCCGATCCCAGGACAAGGGCGGCCACGGGAGGCGATTCTCGACACCGCTTTCTCAACGCATCATAGGCTGTCCCGCTCATGACAGTCGTCCCTGCGTTTGCAACTTGGCGGCTAGTCGATGCCCTGTTCCGGCTCAGCCGCATCTTCAGCCGGCTGACAATAAAGCGCTTCCTTGGCGCGGGCGGCCTGAACAATCAACTCCGTCGTCAATTCCTCGCCGAAACTGCTCGTGTTCAGGATCAGATCGTAACTGTGAATCTCACTGGGCTGGCGACGAAGATAGGTCGTCAGGAACTCTGCCCGCCGGCCGTCCCGGAGACGCACACGCTGGCGTGCTTCCTCCATCGTCAGACGTAGCCATTGGGCCATGTAAGCGATTCGATCGTCGAGAGGAGCGATCAGGCGAACGTGCAGGGTCGACTCGCGCGGCAGCAGATAGCCGGCCCCTCGTCCAATCAGCACGACGTTCCCCAGCGCGCCAAGAGCAAGGGACAGCCGCGCCATCGTCGCGATCGCCTGAGGTGCCTGGAGACCCTCCGCAGTCAGTTTCCCCAGCCGTCGCTCGACCCACTCGGCCGCTGCCGAGGTCAATCCCTCGACAAAGCCCTGCTCGACCGTTCCGTCCTGCACGACGAATTCGAGTAACTCCTGGTCGTAGACTTGCCAGCCGAGCGCGCGTCCGACGCGGCGGCCGATGGTCCCGCCGCGCGCCCCCGACTCACGGCTGATGGCGATGGTCAGAGTTCGCGGCACGAAGACGTCCGAGGGCGCGATCTCCTCGCCACGGTAACCGTGGTGCGGCGACTCTCTCGGCTCCATTGCGGGAACTCTCTGCTCATCCACGATACGGCTCCAGGTAGTTTGTCAATCACCGGGGACGTATTGCGTCCGACGAAAGAGTAGCATACCAAGTCCCACAAGGAAGACGGCTGACACGATCAATACCCACAAAGCTGTCGGCCCAGAAACCGGATCGTAGACCACGCGGTTCTCGGGTTGTAGACCCTTCTCGGAGGCGGCGTCGAACATCAAGCAGCGGGCGTAGAAGCCGACACTCAGACGCTTGAGCGTTCCGGGCATGTTCCCGATGACGACCTCAAGGAAGAAGGAATAGACCAGCCCGATGATCGCGGGACGGCGCAGGAACGCTCCGAACAGGAAGAAAAGAGCGGAGAATGTCAGCGTGGACCAGAAGACGGAGGGCCAGAAGAGAGAGAACGCCTCGGCTCCAGGCTGGCCTGCCGCCAGGCAGATCACCGCGAATCCGCCCAGGTTCAGCGCCAGACACCAGGGCAGGACCGCAAGATATTTCGCCAGGTAGATCGCTGGCCGAGATAGCGGCCGGGTCAGCAGCCAGATGAGACCATTGCTCTCGCGCTCTCCTCCCAGCGCCTCGGTGGCGAAGCTCAGACTCCAGATCGGTACCAGGAAGCTGAAGAAGATCAGGAAGACGAAGCCACGAGTGAAGACCATGAAGTCGGAGCGCAGCAGGATCGCTCCGTTCACTCCATTGAGCGCCTTCCCTATGGAGGAAGCCGGAGACGGGAACGGGAAAACGTTCCACACGGCCTCATTGTTCGCCACATACTCCTGAAGCGTTGGCCCAAAACGTCCCTGCATCTTCCAGTACTGCATGCTCCAACGGTCCTGCACTGTATTGAGGGCGACGACAATCGTCGTGAAGCCGAGAAGAGCCAGCGCAATCCAGACCATCTGCCTGGCGCGCCACTGTCGCTGAAAGCTCATCCAGACGAGAGCGCCCCAGGCTCGCAACGCGCTGGGACTGCCCTGCGGCAGCTCTCTCGATACCTCGGCACTCATGAAGCGATCACCCCTCCACCGAGCAGATAACCCAAGACAGCCGAAGCCGAGTCGTCAAGCGGCAGCACTTCGCGGATCTCATACCACTCTTCCAACACCAGCCGGCCCAATGCCTCGAAGAAGGCGCGCGGCTGTTTCGCGCGAACAATCAACCGGCCACGCTCACTCTCGCTGTCATCATCGAGCACCTCGACCGAGACCACCATCGGCAGGGCCAGCAAGCGGACTGCCAGGTCGCGATGGGCAAGCCGAGCATGTTGGAGAGGTTCGGGCGAGGGTACCGGATGTTCTACGTGGAACAGTGGCGCGGCTCGATCCGTATGTCCCATCCACGACCGCACCCGCTCCAACTCGATCCGAATGGACAGGGGGTGATCGTCGAGCCGGTCGCGAATGGAGGACACACTGCCCACCGCTGCAATTCGACCGCGTGCCATGATCGCGACGTGATCCGTCAGTTTCTCCAGCTCGTCGAGTTCGTGGCTCGAAATGAGCAGACATTTCCCCTGGGCCGACAGTCTCAAAAACAGTTCGACCATCTCCTGACGGCCAACCGGATCGATCCCGCTCAGCGGCTCATCGAGGATAAGGAGGGGCGGATCGTGCAACAGGGCCTGGGCCAGTTTGATTCGTTGCCGCATGCCCTTCGAGTAGCCACGCAGTCCCCGCGTCGAACGATCTTCCATACCGACGAGGGACAATACGCTTTCCGTACGTTCGCGGGATTCACGGCCCGAATAGCCGCACAACCTGGCCATCGTCAAAACAAACTGGCGGCCCGACATCTCCTCGTAGAAGGCGTCGATCTCGGGACAGTAGCCGCTGTTCAAGCGCGCCCGCCTGCTCCAGGCATCATCCCCCAGGATCTCGACGGTGCCAAGGTCGGGACGCAACTGCCCGGCGGCCAGGCGCAGGAGCGTACTCTTGCCCGCCCCGTTGGAACCGACCAACCCTGTTATCCCAGGGCGGAGGTCAAGCGTCACCTGATTCGCGCCGATGACGGGGCCATACCATTTGGTCACTCGCGTGAAGGCGAGGACGGGTGCGACCCTTCGTGCCGCATCGGGAGCGTCAGCCGTCGCTGTCGCCGGGAGCGGCGCGGGAGCGGTTAGCTGACGATCTCGACGGCTCGGATCTGACGTATCAAGAAGATCAGGCATGATAGGCTCACGACTCCCAGGACGATGGAGGCTTCGAGAACTGCCGGCTGCCGGCTCAGGTTCTGTAGGTTCAGACCCAGCATGGAATTGCCAAGCAGATACATGTCATTCCACAGGTCGATCAATCGCCATCTCGGATCGTAGCCAAGATTATCGACCAGCGCTACCGCGAGCCGCTGACAAAAGAAAGAGAGCGTGGTCCATGCCATGATCAGAGGCACGGTCCGCCGCACGGCCACCGCCGTCGCCAGAAGCAGCAGCCCCAGCACCACCGTCAGAACGAGGCCGTAACCGAGGATGCCGAAGATGAGGCCCCAGCGCTCGCCGAAGTAATCGTACTCCGCAAGAATCGCATACTGAAAAAACAGGACCAGGGCGGGAAGCGTGGTCAGGCGATTGATGACGACGGCGACAGCGAGGAACTTGCCCGCGAGATAGTGCCGGCCCGTGAGCGGTTTCGACAGGTAGAAGGACAGGCTGCCGTGCCGGAAGTCGTTGCCGAGAATGAGCGTCCCGGCCAGGGCGAGGATGATCGTCGTCATGTAGCCCTGATACCAGATGAAGTTCCGATAGGTCTCGCCGGAGCCGTTGAACTTCAGCGCGTCCCGAAAGATTTCGACGAGCCGCTTCGGCTGGACCGCGACTCCCGCGACCGTGAGCTTCCCTCCCGCGTCCAGTTCCGCCTCGGCCGCGAAGAGCAGATACTGTCCGAAGAAGAAGAGCAAGAACATTAACATCGACAGGCCGTACAGGATCAGGAACATCCAGCGCCGGTCGATCAGCGACAGGGAAATGCGCGCAAGGGGCCAGACGCTGTGGATCGGCGAGGAGAGCCGGCCGCGCCAGGCCCGGTAGTAGAGCAGCTGCACTCCCAAGCGCCGTTCCCTCCTCTGAGGTCATTCGCCTTTCAGCACGCGATGGAACAACTCTTCCAGGTCCTCATCGTCCTGTTCCAGGGCTCGCACGGCCACGCCGGTACTCTCGGCCAGGGCGAAGAAAGCGCGGGTGATCCATCCCGCGGGCGCTGCCAGCCTGACGATGCCCTTTCCATTGTCGTGGACCACGCGCACCCCTTCAAGGGCCAGCTCGCGCAGAAAAGCCTGCGGGTTGCCCTCGATTTGTAAGCAGTAACGATCCTGACGCCTGGCCCGTAAAGTCGCGACGCTCCCTTCGAGCAAGACGCTCCCCTGATGCAAAATAACGACCCGATCGCAGACGCGATCCACATCGCCTAGCAGATGCGTCGAAAGGATGAACGACTTGCCGTGATCGCGTCCCAGGGAGTAGAGCAGCCGCAACATGCCGTCGCGTCCCGCCGGGTCGAGTCCGCTGGTCGGTTCGTCGAGCAGGAGCAAGGGAGGATCGTGGACCAGGGCCTGAGCGAGCTTGAGGCGCTGCTTCATGCCGGTGGAGTATTCCTCCAGACGACGAAAGCGTGCCTCCTCCAAGTCGAGGCTGCTGAGGATCTCGTGCGCCCGTCGCTGGGCCTCTCGGCGCGGCATGCCGTATAGTTCGCCGGCGAGCGCGACATACTCGGCCCCCTTCAGACCCGGGACGAGGGCATCCGCTTCCGGCATGAATCCGACCAGCCGGCGCAGGTCGGGTCCAGCCTTTGTCACGTCGAGTCCCAGTATGGTCCCTGATCCGCTTGTGGGCCGGATCAGACCGAGCAGCACCTTGAGGAGGCTCGATTTACCCGCGCCATTGGGACCGAGCAGGCCGATGCGGCCTGGAGGCAACGTCAGCGTGACGTCCCTGAGCGCCTGGAATGTGCCATACCAGAGCGAGAGTTGCGACAGTTGCAGGAGCGGAGTCTGGACGTCGTTGCTCATGGCGTCCAGTCGGTGTCGTGCGTGACGGCGGTGCAGAAGGCGGCCAGGAGTCGGGCGGCATTGTCGAGATCGTCGAGGCTGACTACCTCGACCGGACTGTGCATGTAGCGATTGGGAATGCCGAGGACGGCCGTCGCAACGCCGTCGCGAGAGAGTTGCATCGCGTTGGCGTCAGTGCCTGTCGCCCGAGGCGATCCGCGCTGTTGCACGGGGACCTCATTTTTCTGGGCCAGATCCTTGAGCAACTCGTGGACGCGCGGATTGATGTTGGGTCCGCGGAACAGCGCCGGACCCTTGCCGAGCTTGACCTCTCCGAGCTGTTTCTTGTCGCTGCTGGGCGTGTCGCTGGCATGGCAGACGTCAACGGCGATGCCGACCTGGGGATGAATGCCGTAACTGCTCGTCGTCGCGCCTCGCAGCCCGATCTCTTCCTGCACCGTCGAGACGCAGTAAATGGCGGCCTGCAGAGCCGCCCCTTTTAGTAGTCGAAGCGTCTCCATCACCGTCCAGAGACCGACCTTGTCATCCATGCCAGGGGCAGCAGCCAGGTTATTCCGCATGGGCCGGTAGCCGAGAGCGTAAGTGGCCGTGTCGCCGGGAGAGACCAACTCCTCCGCCTCCTTCTTGTCCTGCGCTCCGATATCGACCCAGACGTCTGTGAACAGAGGGACCTTGGTTCGCTCGTCGGCTGTCAGGAGGTGCGGCGCCTTGCGGCTGATTACACCCGCAATCGGTCCTGAGCGCGACCAGACGGTGAGGTGCTGCCCGAGCAGGATTTGCATATCCCAGCCGCCCATCGGCTGGACGAAAAGGAAGCCGTTGTCGTCGATGTGCTGGATCATCAGAGCGATTTGATCGCAGTGGCCGGCGAGCATGATGCGCGGATGGCCTTCCGGATTGCGAATCGCGATGACGTTGCCGTGCCTATCGGTGCGAACCTCGTCTGCCAGGGGTTTCGCCCACTCGCGGACGACATCCTGAATCGGGCGCTCGTAGCCGGACGGACTCGGAGTTTCGAGAAGCCGTCGAAGGAAGGCAAGAGATTCGTCGCGCATGAGATTCGTCCTGAAGGAGTCGCGTGTGCGGACTGCTTGTCTGCTGTTCATTATGTCAAGCGCGTCAATAGCCGCAGTCGAGTTTCGCCTTGTGACCATCGCTCAGGCTCGCTATGAGCCAAATGAGAGCGGCTAAGGACCGGCGGTGGAATAACGGGTTGCCGCTTGCGGCTTAGCGGGCTGCCCGCTAAGCC
>JBBRIK010000035.1:0-12390 GCA_038221045.1 Gemmatales bacterium | reverse complement strand
GTGCGCCACACACACCCTGCTGCGAATTTCCGTCCGAGGTGCGCGCCGTGGGACTGGCTTTGCCTGACGCTCAATCCCTCCTGAAGACAATCAAGCACCATCAAGTCTTATCGTCCCTCCCGACGTGAGAGAAGCCGGGATACGCGCACAGACGCGCCCGGCCAATCACGTTGCGTTTGGTCAGGAGGAAACGCAACGTGATTGGCCGGGCGGGGACGATTCTGACGAGAAACCGGACGGGCCACTTTTCGGAGGCTGCGAACCAGATAAAGTGAAAAGGAACCACGTTTTCCTGATCATTGCCTGAAGAGGGGTCGTCATGCGGCCAGAGGTCGTCCTGGAGTTGTCGTTTTTGGGGATTACTAACCTTGACTCCACCTACGAGCGTGATCCAACGACTTTTGGCAAATCATGGAGTCTATCCCTACGGGAAGAAGTGTGGATCTTATGCGATCATAAGGAAGAGATCGTGGGCCATGTCCCGCGCGATCAGTTGCACGATTGTGTCTCGATCCCCAATTTCTGGCTGGGCGGATGGATGAGAAACAAGTTCCCGAGCATTCGACCGCCGTCGGGACTTGAGTATTGCTTCGCTCCAGAGAAAGACATGGTGCGCACTCTCGAACGGTTCATTCTGCTGAGCGAACTCTCGACCGCGCCCATCACCATCCCCAAATATCGACGTTACGGGTCAGTGCTATTGATCGTTGCACTTTTTTTCCTTCTCGCCCTGGCAGCTGCGGTTGTTTTGACCATCCTGGGAGGATTTTGGTCCAAGCCCACGGATGCATTCTCGATCATTGTATTCCCATTTCTCGCAGTCCTGATCTCTTTCGCGATGGGACTCAGCTACAAAAAGAAAGCGAGGCAATAATCTGAGTTGGAAGCCAGCGAACAAAAACGGACATAGCCTGGCGCGCTACCAGATTCGCTTGCGTGCGGCTCTGCGGCGGCGCAACGGACGCCGACTCTCTGTTCGGTGATGACGGAGGATTTCTCATGGCGTTGATCCTGCCTCCTAACTGGTGCCTCTTTTTCTTCCGCGATCCGAAGGCCGGGTTTACAACCGCGCGGTTGAGGGATTGCTTGTTAGCCGAAGGACTCAGCATTACAGGGGACGAGGAACCCCTCGCGGTGCAGTGGAGGCATGGCAACCCGACCCTGTATGTCTCGATCGTCCGGGGCACCTATGTGGAACCAATTATCCGAGGCCTCGTTGGCAAGCGCCGGAAACACAGGACGATGATCCCTGGATGTGACACCTACGTGAAGATCGAGTTTCGCGACCTGGACGAGGTTCTGGACGAGAGCAACACCCTGAACCACATGCAGTGGGCCATCCAGGCAGCAACGCGAGGCCTGGGATACAATAGCTGGAATCAAGCGATGTTTGGCCCCGACGACTGACGATCGTAACGCGGAACCAGCTACTTCAGTCGAGCAAGGCCGAATGGCGGTCTCTCGATAGCGTCAGCCTCCTGCGCCTCAATGGCTGCGGCGTTCAGCCTCCTCCGAGAAGCGAAAGAGGTCAGGAGCCGTTTCCACATAAACCATTTCCTGAGTTGGTGTTACAACAGTGATTGTTCGCGGGCATGCACGACTGACATCCAGGGAACCGATCGAGCGGCAATACAGGACACTCCTCATGTCAACCGCACCAATCGCTGAGACAATCAACGGCACCAGCGAGCAGATGAAAAAGCCCTTCCTCCGTCGAGTCCGCATTCGCGGTTTCAAGAGCATTGCCTTCTGCGACGTAATGCTGGAGCCGCTCACGATCCTCGTGGGCCGCAATGCTTCGGGGAAGAGCAATTTTCTCGACGCCCTGGCATTCGTGCGCGACCTGGCTGGCGGGGGGCTTCGCGAAGCCGTCAAGCAGCACGGAGGCCACGACGCCATTCCTTGCCGCTTCTCAGGTGATTTCCGGGTTGGCATCGAAATCGAGGTGGCTTTCAAAGCGTCTCCGATCACAGGGACGTTCTCAGGCATCGTGGGCGAACCGTGGACCGGAACGTTTGCCGTGGACGTCGATTTTTCGCCGCGGGTCTACCCGCACATCGTTCGCGAAACCGCGAAACTGAGGAACGAGAAAGGCACTCGCCGGACCAACTATACCGTCGAGGCAGGGGAGGTCGCCTGGGAAGGCGATTCGTTTACTTATCCCGCCCTCAAATGGCCGAATCAGGATAAGTTGCTGCTCTCTTCATTCGGCGCAGCCCCCTTTGTCGAACTCTGTGACGCCCTCGCGGCTATCACCACCTACAGCTTCAACCCCGAGGCGATCCGCCGCCCGCAGAAACCAGCCCCCGACGTGTTCCTCGAACGCGACGGCAGCAACCTCGCCAGCACCATTGAAACGACAGGCGAAATCGAGGCCCAGACTATCGAGAGAGCGGGCCGCTACCTCACGGCAATTACGAAGACGGCAGAATTCGCCCATGTACTCCGATCGGGCGGCTACGAGACACTTCGCTTTCGCGTGCTGCCCAACTCGCACGGCGAGCCGCTGGAATTCGATGCGGCCAGCATGTCGGATGGCACATTGCGAGCGTTTGCCGCCCTGGTCGCGGCCTACCAGATGGTCTTGCCATACGGGTCTCCAAGCCTCGTCGGAATCGAGGAGCCCGAGACGGCCTTGCACCGGGCGGCGATGCGGGCGTTGGTGGACGCCCTGGATGAGGCCACCTTGCGGACGCAACTCCTCCTGACGACGCATAGTGCCGACATGCTCGACAACCCGACGATCCGTCCCGTAAACGTCCGGGTCGTCCAACTGATCGACGGTCAAACAGTGATCGGCCCCGTCGATGAAGCGAGCGTCGAAATTATCAAGCGGAAGCTCGGCACTCTCGGCGGGCTGGAGCGGGAGAACCAACTCGAACCCGACCTCGACGATCAGGAGCGTCAGCGGCACCTGTCCCAAAACGTGCGGGAGCCGAAGGAATGACGTTCTACATCGTCCCCGTCGTGGAAGGACAGACGGAGCAAGGCTGATCTGATCTTCCTTGGGAGTGGTAAGCGGGTATACTCCATCGGCCAGAGTGAATGGAATTTCACTCGATTCTACAATGCGGAGGGTACAAATGAGGGGTCTGTTCGCCGGTCTCGCACTGCTGTTTTCTGCCACGATCTTTTCCCGCCCTGCTCTGGGGCAAACCCCCGCGAACGATGCTCCGCAAAGAGTTGGACAGATTTTCATCACCGGCAATCCGATCACGAGGCAAGACGTTATTTTCAGGGCTGTCCCATTATTTCCCGGTCAAGTTCTCCGACTTCGCGACCTCCGAATCGCCGAGAAGAACCTGGAAAGACTGGGCCTTTTCACAATCGATCCCGTCAAGGGAGTCCGACCCAGGGTGTCAGTGCTGGAAGGGGAGGGCCCGTTCAAGGACGTTCTCGTGGACGTCCAGGAAGCGGCTACCTCGTGCGTGAGGGTGTTACCCGGTCTGAGTGTCACCGGCGAACTGGTGGTCAGCATTGTGTGGGAAGAACGCAATTTTGACCCATCTTTCTGGCCAACCAGCCTGGACGACCTGACATCGGGTCGAGCCTTCCGTGGAGCGGGCCAGCTACTTCGCCTGGAATTGCTCCAATTCCCTGTCTTGCCCTGTCGCAGTCCACGCATTCTCCGATTGGGTAGCTTTCTGGTCCCTGTCGGCGCCCTTCGCCATCTGGCGGAAACCGACAAGTCCAGGAACAAACAAATCGCTGGAGTTGACCGGCCACGCGAATGACTGCTCTTTGAGCTTTGGCAGCCACTTGGGAAGCAACAATGACGCACCGGCGGGTCGAGGTCAACGATCTGATGCAACAGGACTATGTGTACATTCTGACCGAGCCGGAGGGGCGGAATTTCCATCCGGCCTTCCAGCCCGAACTGACCCCCAAGGAAATGCTTGAACTCGGCGTCTTTGGCGGCAAGTACATGACCGACTGCGTCGCGGAGTATCCCTCACCTTGGTTCCAGAACGCCAAACTCTGCCAGGACCGCCATGACCCAAACTTGAACCACTTCGGCGTGAACGCCTCCCAGCCGCTGTCCTACTGGCGCGAGAAGGGTTGGATCTATCACGAAGACCCGCGCGGCTGGTTCCAGTGGTACTGCCGTTACCACTGCGGAAGGCGCTGCGAGGACGACGAACGCCAGATCAAACGCTGGCAAGCGTTCCGCAGGCATGTCGCGCAGGTAAGGAAAAACTGCTGCGCTCGCGACCTGACTTGTCGCCCCAGGCAGAGACAGGCGCTGCTCCAGTGGGCCTACGATTCCCGCCAGATTTGACGGCACAGGCGAACAAGACGAAGGGGGGAATTCGCTTGGCCAACAACGCAGCGGAGCAATATGCCACTCTCAAGGGTAAATACCATGCGCCATAACTCTCTCGTGTTCCTTCTGCTTTCCACGTCCTTCGTGCCGGCAGCCGATCCGCCCTTCTATCCTGAGAAGCAGAAACTGCTGGTCTGGCGCGACGGCCAGGGCAAAGAACATCCGGTGAAGACAGCTGCCGGCTGGGAGAAGCGGCGCGCGCACATCCTCGCCGGCATGCAACTCGCCATGGGACCCTTGCCCGACGCCTCGCGCAAGGTGCCGCTCGACGTCAAGGTCGTCGAAGACATCGACCTGAAGCGATTCCGCCGGCAAAAGCTGACTTTCGCCGTTGAGAAGGGCGATCGCGTCCCGGCCTATCTCTTCCTTCCCAAGGAGGGCAAGGGTAAGAAGCCCGCCATCCTGTGCCTGCATCAGACGACGGGCATCGGCAAGGGAGAGCCGGCCGGCCTGGGTGGCAATCCCAATCTGCACTACGCCCTGCACCTCGCCGAGCGCGGCTACGTCACGCTCGCCCCGGACTATCCGAGCTTCGGCGATTATTCGTATGACTTCGCCAAGAGCGATTTCAAGAGCGGCAGTATGAAGGCCATCTGGAACAACATGCGCGCCGTCGATCTGTTGCAGTCGCTGCCCGAGGTCGATGGCGAGAAAATCGGCTGCATCGGTCATTCGCTCGGCGGACACAATACGATGTTCACCGCTGTTTTCGATCCACGCATCAAGGTGATGGTGTCCAACTGCGGCTTCACCAGCGCGCCGAAGTATTACAAGGGCGACCTCAAAGGCTGGACCAGCGCTCGCTATATGCCGCTGATCGCGAGCCAGTATCGGAACGATCCGAAGAAGCTCCCCTTCGATTTTCCCGAGATCGTGGCCGCCTTCGCGCCGAGGCCCTTCCTGGCGAGTTCGCCGACGGGCGACGATAATTTCGAGGTGTCCGGCGTCAAGGACTGCATCGCGGCCGCGCTGCCGGTCTACGAGTTACTCGGCGCCAGGGAGAAGCTGAAAGCGAACTATCCCGAATGCAAGCACGACTTTCCCGAGGAGGTGCGCAAGGTGGCGTACGAGTGGCTCGATCGTTGGTTGAAGTGAATCTCCGCGCAGGTCCGGGATGGTGACAATGGAGTTGCTGATCGAAACGAAATGAAGTTCTCGTGAAAGAGGATGACACAAAAGCAGCGAGCCTGAAGGTCCGGCAAGGATTTTCCTTACCGGACCTTCAGGCTCGTTAGCGAGAGACGGCGTTCGTCGCCTTACCGGCCGATGCGGATGCCAATTCCGGATCCGCCGTAATAGCCGCGCCCCGGATACGAGTTGTAGTAGCCGCCGCCGTAGGACCGGTTATTGTAGTAGGTCGGCCCATAGTAGCTCGAACTGGGGTAGTAGCTCGTGCTGGGGTAGTAGCTCGTGCTGGGATAGGAGACGCTCGGCTCATAGTACGACGACTGAATCACTCCCGATTCCGGCACGATATACGTCTCGGTGGTTGACGGAACGACGGTCTCACTGTAGTAGCTCGTCTGCGGGTAGTAGGTCGTTTCCGGGTAGGAGTAGGTCCTGTACCCTCTGCGCGGAGGTCGCGCTCCGGCGGTGTCGGCCAGGGCCACCAGAACGAAGACAGTCAGAAGAAACATGGTAAAGCGCTTCATGGAATGACTCCTCTTATACCTCGACTTCCCTGTCTATCCACGGTTCCGTGCGGAGCGGGCCAAGTATCACGAGTTGCGTGATCTAGCCCATTCCGCGTTGGGAGCGGAGCACCGTACTCCGTCAATCCCATTGTCGAAAGAGAGTTAATGCATGAAGCGTGCCAGACAGTTACTTTTCCTGAGAAATCGCCTCGCTATTCATTCCGCAAACTCGACGCTTTTCTCTATACAGACGTTTTGGCGTTGAGAGATAATTTCACAACAGAAGCCGGCTGGCCCAACTGCTCAGGAGAAACGCGGATCATGAGCGCACAGAGGCACCAACATCAGCATGCCTTCCTCTCCTTGAATGCGCGCCAGCGCGAAGGTCTCACGCTCGTTGGCCGCCGCAACATGCTGAAGGCCGGTCTCGCTGGTCTCGCGGGCCTCACACTGCCGGAACTGCTCCGCGCTCGCGACACCGGCAAGGCGGCCCCGCGCAAGAGCGTGATTCTCCTGTGGATGGCGGGCGGTCCGAGCCACATCGACACCTGGGACCCGAAGCCGGATCGCCCGGCGATCAATCGCGGTCCCTTCAGCACCATCGCCACTAAACTGCCTGGCGTCCGTGTCTGCGAGTTGCTGCCCAAACAGGCCGCGATGCTGGATCGCTTCACGCTCATTCGCTCCGTCGATGCCCGCCATAGCAATCACGAGCCAAACACGGTCTTCCAGACAGGCAACCTCGACGCCGCGCCGCGCGTCAGCCGGGTCGGCCATCTCTATCCCGCCATCGGCTCGCTCATCGCCAAACATCATGGGGCCAATCATCCCGCGATGCCGCCGTATGTCACCTTCATGCGCTCGCGGTCGCACCTCGCCTTCGCCGGCTACCTCGGCAAGGCTTACGATCCCTTCGTCGCCAACAATGCCGTGCCGCTGCCCGTGTACGATCTCGTCGGCAACGATACTGGAACGGTACACGGCGGCGAGTCGTTCCAGTTGCCGGGACAGGTCAGCGCCGACCGCGTCCACCAGCGCCGCCGCCTCGTCGAGGCATTTGACACCCTGCGGCGCAACCTCGACGCCACGGGACAGATGGACGCGATGGATCGCTACAACCAGCAGGCCGTCGAGTTCGTCGTCGGCCGGCAGGCGCGCGACGCCTTCGATCTGAATCGTGAGCCGCAACGAATTCGCGACCGGTACGGCAAGCATCTCTGGTGTCAGCAGACGTTGCTCGCCCGGCGTCTCGTCGAGGCAGGGGCGGCCTTCGTCACGCTCGATCTCAGTTATCACACCGCGTCGGGGACGTGGGACACGCACGGCGACAACATTCCTCCCTATGGCGGAATCCGCAAGGGACTCGGCCCGCTGTTGCCGCTGTTCGATCATCTACTCACGACGCTGGTCGGCGACCTCGAGCAGCGCGGATTGCTCGACGAGGTTCTGGTGATCGCGATGGGCGAGTTCGGGCGCACCCCACTGATGGGAACGCAGGACAGCACCGATGGCCGCAATCACTGGCCGGAGGTGATGTCGATGGCCCTGGCGGGAGGCGGCCTGCGCCACGGTCAGGTGATCGGCTCCACGGAAGCCGATGGCGGCACCATCAAGAGCCGACCCGTGACGCCGGGCGATTTGGCCGCGACGATCTACAAGCACTTCGGCGTCTCGCTGGAAACGACCTGGCTGGAGCCGAGCGGCCGGCCTCGTCCCATTGTCGAGACCGGCAAGCCGATCGAGGAGTTGTTCTGACCGCTACTCCCCTCGCCCCCGCTTCGAGGGGGAGGGGTCTGCTGTCTTGCTCCCCTCGCTCCCGCTTCGGGGGAGAGGGTCTTCTGTCTTGCTCCCCTCGCCCCCGCTTCGGGGGGGAGGGGTTGGGGGTGAGGGGGAGAGGCGAAAGCATGGACTTCGACCCGCGTAAACCGCCGCTCTTGACAGCGGAACTGCCCGGCATCGGCGGACGCATCCGCACGGTTGCCGAGGATTTCGAGGTCGAGGAGGTCCCGGCTTACGAACCCTGCGGCAGCGGCGATTTCCTCTATCTCTGGATCGAGAAGCGCGAGATGGGCGCGGAATACTTCACGCGCCAGCTCGCCCGGCGTCTCGGCCTCGCTCCCGCCGAGGTCGGCACGGCGGGCCTCAAGGATCGCCATGCCGTCACACGCCAGATGGTGTCGGTGCCGGTGACGGTCGAGAGCCAGTTAGCGCAAGTGGACGGCGACGGTATCCGCGTCCTCCGCGTCAGCAAGCACACGAACAAACTCAAGCCCGGTCATCTTCACGGCAATCGCTTTCGCATTGTCATTCGCAACGTCGAGCCGGACGCGGCGAATCGTCTGCCGCCGCTGCTGGAACGCCTGTGCCGGGACGGCTTGCCGAACTTCTACGGCGTCCAGCGCTTCGGCCAGGGGGGGGAGACAGGGCGTCTCGGCTTTGAACTGCTTCGCGGCGGTCGTGTGCGGGTGAATCCCTTCTTGCGGAAATTGGCTCTGTCGGCGGCGCAGTCGGCCTTGTTCAACCTCGCGCTAGCTCGGCGAATGCAGGACGGCCTCTTACGGCGCGTCCTGCCGGGCGACGTGATGGCGAAATGGCCCTTCGGCGGCATGTTCGTGGCTCGCGACGTCGCCATCGAACAGGAACGCTTCGAGCGGCGCGAGACGGTGACGGCCGGCCCGATCTTCGGACGCAAGACCTATCCCAGCGAGGACGAGGCCGCAACGCGCGAGGCGGCGATTCTCAGTGACAATGGGCTGTCAAAGGAGAGCTTTCAGGGCTTCGGCAAACTGATGCAAGGGACGCGGCGACACAACCTGATCTACCTCGACGACCTGACGGCGGAACCCGAAGCGGACGGAATCCGCTGCGCCTTCACCCTGCCGGCGGGCAGTTACGCGACGGTGCTGCTGCGCGAGATCATGAAGACAGACGAAGTTGCCGAGACGGACGACGAATGACCCCGCGTGGCCCGCCCCACGAGTTCACATGATCGCGTCGTGTCGCAATACCGCCTCGGTGGGACAGAGGGGAACCCGAGCAGGCGGCTCGACAGGCTGAGCGGCGAGGTCCAGCCACAAACGTTCACCGTCCTGCATGTCCATCAATCCCAGCCAGCGCAGGAAGACCGGCTCATCGCGATCGACGTCGAAGAGAAGGGTCGTCGGCGTGCCGTCGAGGAAATACACCTTGCCATTGCGGCCGACGCGCT
Organism: Gemmatales bacterium; assembly: GCA_038221045.1. Taxonomy (GTDB): domain Bacteria; phylum Planctomycetota; class Planctomycetia; order Gemmatales; family Gemmataceae; genus JBBRIK01. The sequence continues at coordinate 3,224 of JBBRIK010000035.1, read as the reverse complement.
CCAGGCAGAAGCGGCGAACCCGATGACCTGGCAGCCGGGTCAGGTCCGCCTCGCGGTGGGACAGGTGAACGCAAATCAAGTCAACGAGACGCTCGCGGGAGCCGCGCAGATGGCGTCCCAGGCCGAGCAGCCGTTGCCCGTGCATGCAGAGCGACTCGACTCCCAGTGCGGCGGGACGGCCATCGGGCCAAAAGATCTCGTAGCCCTCGAAGGCGACCGCGTTTTCCAGTTTGTCGCGATTCGGGTTACGGCGGAAGAGTAGTCTGAGTTTGCGTGACATCCGGTCAGATCTCGGCAGGATGAATCGAAGCCCGTTCCGGCAGGCGAATCGGAACCCGTAAGGCATTGGTCAGGCTCGCTTCCTACGTTGCCCTGAACACCTTTAAGATAGAGTAAGTATAGGCTCTGGATAGCTTGCGGGCCAGTCGCGAAGGAAAAACCCGTCACTGCGGACTCTCTTGCGGAGCCCTCATCCTCGCTACCTTCGGCGCGACCGCACCTTCCTCGCCGATTGCCTTTCCCTCCCGTCCGATCTCCGCAACGCCAACCCGCACGGTTTCCCGATGTAGTCAGATACTTGTCATGAAGTCGCCACGCAGCCCGCGCCCTGGATCGCGCTCGTGACTAGACTTCTTCGACGGTTTCGCTCCTTTGAGTTCCCGACCTGACTCGCCAGGGATTCGCCATGCCACCGCGCCTGCTCCCTCGCTGCTGGATCCTGCTGTTCCTCTTCCTTGCTCCCTTCCCAGGCATCGGGGGAGTCAGACTCTCCCCGCCGCCCGACCCGGTGTTCGGCTCCATGGGGGCCGACACCTGCGCCGAGGCCCTGCCGCGGCGCGAACAGTTCCAGCAACTCGGTCTCCAACCCTGGCAAGCAGCTGGCCACAGGGGACGCGGCGTCAAGGTCGCCATCCTCGATTCGGGCTTTCATGGGTATCGCGCCCAACTGGGCAAGGCCCTCCCCTCGAAAGTGATCGTGCGTTCATTTCGTCAGGACGGCAACCTCGAAGCCAAGGACAGCCAGCACGGCATCCTGTGCGGTGAGGTCGTTCACGCCCTGGCCCCTGACGCCGAGTTGCTGTTCGCCAACTGGGAACCGAGTCATCCGTCCAGCTTTCTCGAAGCGACCCGATGGGCCATTGGACAGGGAGCGCAAATCCTCTCGTGTTCGATCATCATGCCAACCTGGAGCGATGGCGAGGGCGGAGGGCTGGTTCACGCGGAGTTGTCTCGTCTGCTGAACGGCAGCAAGCCAGGCGGGAGCCTGTTCTTTGCCTGTGCGGGCAACACGGCCGACCGTCACTGGAGCGGTCCCTTCCGCGATGGCGGGCGCGGCTATCATGCCTGGGACGACGGGATCGATAACACTGTCTATCCCTGGGGCGAAGGCCGGGTGTCGGTCGAGATGTGCGCCGAGAGCGACGCCGATCTAGAGTTGCTCGTCCGCGATGCCGGCAGCGGCCGCGATCTGCAACGCTGCCGGCTCCAGGGCAGCGATCATTGCACGGCAGTCGTCCGCTTCTCGCCGCTGCCGGGGCATTCCTACAGCGTTCGCGTCCATTCGCCGAACGCGAACGTCCATCCCCGATTTCACCTGTCCGTCCTGGGGGGAAATTTGCGTCAGACTCACGCCAACGGCAGCATCGCCTTCCCTGGCGATGGACCCGAGGCGATCACGGTCGGAGCAGTTGATAGCGATGGACGCCGGGCGGCGTACAGTTCGTGCGGTCCGAACTCGCCGCGCCCCAAGCCCGACCTTGTCGCGCTCGTCCCCTTCGAGAGCCGCTTCCGAGCGCGGCCCTTCGGCGGCACCTCGGCAGCGACGCCCCAGGCGGCAGGACTGGCTGCGGTACTGTGGAGCGCTCATCCGGAGTGGAAAGCCGCGCGCGTTCGCCAGACGCTTCAGGAAGCGGCCCACGACCTTGGGCCGCGCGGCCACGACTGGGAAACCGGCTACGGTCAGGTGCGTCTGCCGGCTCTGCCCTGACGATCCGAGGATCCGCCCTGAGAGATGCTTGTCCTTTCTCGATTGGGGCGGTACGCTGGATGCTCGTGAGCAACCGGCCTCCCGCATCGTGAAAGGCAACCTGTGACCGCTTCCTTCCCCGCGCTTCGCGCTCTGCTACTCTCCCTCGTCATCGTGTCCGGCCTGTCCGCCGCCGACCCCTGGCTGGTCCTCGAAGGCGGCGACGGTCCCGGCAAGGGCAAGCACATCGTTCTCATCTCGGGAGACGAAGAATACCGCTCCGAGGAAACTCTGCCGCAACTCGCGAAGCTCCTCAGCAAGCATCATGGCTTCAAATGCACCATCCTGTTCGCCATCGATCCCAGGACCGGGACCATCAATCCTGACCGCAACGACAACATCCCCGGTCTCGAAATGCTCAAAACGGCCGACCTGATGATTATCTTCACGCGCTTTCGCAACTTGCCTGACGAGCAACTCGAACACATCAGCCAGTATCTCGAAGCAGGCAAGCCCGTCATCGGCCTGCGGACCGCGACGCACGCCTTCAATCTCAACAAGAGCAAGGCGTTCAAACACTGGACCTGGACGAGCAAGGACAAGGGTTGGGAGGGCGGGTTCGGACGCAAAGTCCTCGGCGAGACGTGGGTGAATCATCACGGCGGCCACGGCTCGCAGAGTACGCGCGGCATCTTGGCCGAGGGAGCGAAGGAACATCCGATCCTGCGCGGCATCAAGGACGGCGACGTCTGGGGACCGACGGACGTCTACACAGTCAACCTGCCGTTGCCCGGCGACAGCAAGCCGCTCATCCTCGGCCAGGTACTCGTTGGCATGAAGCCGGACGACAAGCCTCTCGCCGGCAAGAAGAACGATCCCATGATGCCGGTCGCCTGGACGAAGACCTACAGCACCTCGGAGAGCAAGACCGGCAAGGTCTTCACGACCACGATGGGCGCTTCGCAGGACCTCGAAAGTGAGGGGACGCGGCGCATGCTGGTCAACGCGGCGTACTGGGCGGTCGGGCTGGAGGAGAAGATCCCCGCCGGCGGCACGAAGGTCGATCTCGTCGGCGAATTCAAGGCGTCTCCGTTCAGGGGAGGCGGCTACAAGAAGGGCGTCAAGCCGGCGGACCTGGCGAAGTAAGGTGAGCGGGGGGTGGGTTAAACCCCCGGGGAACCGCAGCCGGGGGGGACACCCCCCCGCGGCCGGGGGAACACACAAGGGGAGAACAACACGCCGCGACGAGGACGGGGGT
>JBBRIK010000034.1:0-12456 GCA_038221045.1 Gemmatales bacterium | reverse complement strand
GGCCTGGTGCTGGGCGGCCTGCTGGCCATTGGCTTCGGTCTGCTGCCGGACGAGACGCTCAGGAACCTGCCCCTCGAGTTAAAGGCCTGGCAGTGGAAAGTAGCCCTGGTGCTGCTGCCAACGCTGGCGTACGGCATCATGCTGATGGGGCAGAAGTTCCCGGTCCAGGAGCGCGTCGCGGCGGGCGTGACCTTCCGAGACATGATGCGCGAGTTCGGAGCGGCCAGTGCCTTCATCGTGGTCTTCTTGCTGATTTGCGGCGTCTTTCAGATTCTGGGCGTCACCGAGGCCGGCTTCCTGAAGGAGGGCTGGTTCGCCGATCCGCAGAACAAGCTGATCGTGGCCGCAGCGGTCGGAGCCATCGCAGCCCTCGGCTTCGCTGTGGCCTATGGAACATTCGGCCGGCCGATGTTCGTCTTCTTGCTGCTCATCATGCTGCTGCTGGCAACCACCGAACTCGGTACGGACGGCTGGATTTCGGACATCATGGAAGGTGTCCTCAAGCAGGAGGGGTCGAAGTTCAATTACGGCGCACTTGTGCTGATTTACACCTCGTTCATCATGTTCGTTTTGCGATTCTTCGCGGGACCGATCATCCATCGCATCTCGCCGCTGGGACTGCTGGCGGCGTCGGCAGCCATCGCGACCGGAGGTTTGCTCTTCCTGGCCAATGCCGGAACGGCCCTCGTGGTGGTGTTCCTGGCAGCGACGCTCTACGCATTCGGCAAGACCTTCTTCTGGCCGACGACCCTCGGCGTCGTCTCCGAGCAGTTCCCCAAGGGAGGGGCATTAATGCTCAACGCCATCGCCGGTGTGGGCATGATCGGCGTCGGCGTACTCGGCGCTCCGTTGATGGGGTCCATTCAGGATCGTGACATCGACTCCGCCTTGATGAGCAAGGCTGACATTCACGGGGCCATTGTCCGCGAACAGCCGGGCCTGCTCGGTAAGGCAATGACCGTGGACCAGAACAAGCTCGAAGGTCTACCCGTTTCCGAGAAGAAGGAAGCGGAAGACATCATCTCCTCCACCCGGCAGAAGTTCCTCGGGAAAGTGGCGGTCTTGCCCGGCATCATGCTCGTGTGCTACCTGTGTTTGATCGGCTATTTCGCCACCCGAGGCGGCTATAAGGCCCAGGGAATTCACGAGGACGATAAACCTGCGCCAACAGAGTATTGAGTCCTGATCCGCTTTCGGCTTTGTGCTCGTCGGCAAAGCCGCAAGCGGTGGGTCAACTCGTTTCATTCGCCCAGTCACGTGGCTTGAGATAGACCTCGTACAATTCCGCCTCGCGCGTGCCGGGTTGGGGCTGGAAATCATAGAGATAGCGCACGGCCGGCGGCAGCGACATCAGGATCGACTCGACACGTCCTCCCGTTTTCAGGCCGAACAGCGTGCCGCGATCGTAAATCAAGTTAAACTCGACGTATCTTCCGCGACGATACTCTTGAAACAAGCGCTGCTCCGCCGTGTAAGGTTCATCCTTTCTTCGCTCGGCAATCGGCAGATACGCCGCCAGGAAGTGATCGCCAGCATCCTGAACGAACGCCAACACCTTGTCGAGGTCCGCTTCGAGGTTGTCGAAGAAGATGCCCCCAACGCCGCGCGGCTCCTGCCGATGCGGGAGGAAGAAGTAATCGTCGCACCATTTCTTGAGGCGGGGGTAACTGATGAGCGGAGTGTGTCGCTGACAGACGTCGTGCCAGACGCGATGAAAGTGAATCACGTCCTCGCGATAGGGATAATAGGGCGTGAGGTCCGCGCCGCCGCCGAACCACTGCCGCGTGCCTTTCGTCAGGAAGCGGAAGTTGGCGTGAACGGTGGGGATCATGGGGCTGCGCGGGTGAAGCACGAGCGAAACGCCGCAAGCCGTGAAGGCGCGGCCCTCGCCGGGAACTTGGCCGGCGAACTCCTCCGACATTTCGCCATGCACAGCGGAAAAGTTGACGCCGGCCTTCTCGAAGACGCCGCCGTCAGTCAGGATGCGCGTTCGACCACCTCCACCGCCCTCGCGTTCCCAGGCGTCCTCGTGAAAGGTCGCCGTGCCGTCGAGCCGGGTGAGAGCTTCGCAAATGCGATCCTGAAGCGAGCGAAAATAGGAGCATGCTCGGTCGCGCATGGCGAAAGTCTCTTTCCCGAAGCGGCTGTTCGCTTTTAGAATATGAGGAGTGTGCAGGGAGTCGCCAGCACTGGCGAGCGCCTGACCAGCCACGAAGCCGCAAACGCCCTTTTCGGCCCGCGAAGAGACCGGCACTGCGTTTGCGGACTTCTTGCCTTGTGGAGCACGGCAATTTCCGCACCTGGCAGGAGATCATCGCAATGCGAAGACGTACTCTGTTCGCCATTCCTATCCTGACGCTCACTTCTCTGACGCTGCTGACAGCGGCTGAGCCGGAAAAAAAGGATGCGAAGGAGTGGAATCGCGTCGCCGATAAGGCAATCGCGTATCTGCGTTCGACGCAGGCCGACGACGGCAGTTGGAGCGCGAAGTCCAGTCCCGGCATCACCGGCATTGCCCTCACCGGCATGTTGCAGACCGGCAAGGTGACGGCGAAGGACCCCGCCGCCGAGAAAGCACTGAAGTATATCGAGGGGCTGGTCAATCCCGAAAATGGCCACATCGCCGGCAAGGGCGCTGCGGTCAAACTCCAGAACTACGTCACCTGCGTCAACGTGCAGGCCCTCGTCGCCGCCAACCGCGATAGCTACAAGAAGATCGTTGGCGACGCGACGAAGTTCCTCAAGAAATTGCAGTGGGACGAGGACGAGGGCAAGACCAAGGACTCGGACTTCTACGGCGGGGCGGGCTATGACAGCCAGTCGAGGCCGGACCTCTCGAATACACAATTTTTCATCGACGCGCTTGTCGCGGCCGGCATCCCGAAGGACGATCCGGCCTTGCAGAAGGCCCTCATCTTCGTCAGCCGCTGTCAGAACAAGAAGGGTCCCGAGACGAACGATCAGCCCTGGGCCGGCAAGATCGACGACGGCAGTTTCGTCTACAGCGCGGCTGGCGGCGGCGGGACGAAGGTGCAGGACAAACCCAACGCCGACGGAAGCCTCCCCGGCTACGGCAGCATGACCTACGCCGGCATCAAGAGTATGATTTACTGCGGGGTCTCGAAGAATGACGACCGCGTCAAGAAGGCGTGGGAGTGGATCCAGAAGAACTACACGCTGGAGAAGAATCCGGGCATGCCGGGCATTCGGGCCGAGTGGGGGCTGTACTATTACTACCACACGATGGCGAAGTGCCTCGACGTCCTGGGCGTTGACGAAGTGACCGATGGCAAGGGCCAAAAGCACGATTGGCGAGCCGAAATGACAGCGGCGCTGGCGAAGCATCAGGCGAGCGATGGCAGTTTCCACAACGCCAAGGACCGCTGGATGGAAGGCGATCCGAACATGGTGACGGGGTACGCCCTTATGGCCCTGAGTTACTGCAAGCCGCGAAAGTAAGAGTGTCTTGCCGCTTGCGGCTTAGCGGAGGAAGACCGCTAAGCCGCAAGCGGCAAGAATGGAGACGATGACATGCCGCTGTCACTGCATCTCGTCGCTCTCGCGCTCCTCGCCCATCCCGTCCCCCTGAACTCCTACGATCGCGTCATCATCGTCCGCCTCACTCCTGCCGCTGTCGTCGTCGATTACGTTTTGGAGGTCGATTCGCTGACGGCTTTCAATGACGTTCCCTCCCTGGTCAGCAAGGAGGAAATGGCGCGGCTGTTCGGGGCCAACGAACTGCACGCCGCCTTCGCTCGCGCCTCGGGACCGCTCCTCGCGAACAACCTGCTAGCACGACTTGACGGTCAAGCGCTCACGTTCACGCTCAAGCAGCGAAAACTTCAGCTTCTCGATCACCTTCGCTGCGAGTATCGCTTTGAAGCGGAATGGAAACCCGCTCCCGGCAAGGACCACGACTTCACATTCCGCGAGACGAACTACGATGAGGAGATCGGCTCCGTCAAGCTGTCGCTCGAAGTTGACCCGGCGATCAAGACCCTCAAAGTGGTGCAACCCGATGAGGCGCTTAAGACACGCGCTGCGATCGATCTGAGGCCCGGCGATCAATTGCGGCTACGCACCGCCTCTTCCACTTTCAGGACGGCTGGCCCCGAGCGTTTGCCAGTTGCGCCGACTGAGGTGGTGATTGATTCCGAAACGTCTCCGGCAGTCTCACCGGCGACCCAGGACCTGTCGAGTACGCCCTCGCCTCCTTCTCGTCAGCTTCACGATCTGCTGTTTGCTTCGGACCTTGGGCTGTGGGCGGCTCTCGGGCTGGCGGCGATTCTCGGTGCGGCTCACGCCCTGACCCCGGGACACGGCAAGACACTCGTCGCTGCCTATCTCGTCGGCCAGCGCGGCACCCCCTGGCATGCGGTCCTGCTCGGCATCGTTACGACGATCACGCACACGGGAGCCGTTGTCCTCGTCGCGGCCCTGCTCCCCTTACTCTTTCCCGGTGTGAAGCCCTCGGAGATGCAGCAGGTTCTCGGCTTCGTCGGCGGCTTGCTGATCGCCGCCCTCGGCTTCTGGCTGTTGCATCGCCGCCTCGCAGGCAAGGCCGATCACTTTCACATTGGCGGCGGACATCATCATCACCACGATCATGAGCATCACGAACCGGGAGAGCCGCTGAACATCAAGGGGTTGATCGTTCTCGGCATCAGCGGCGGCATCGTCCCCTGTGGTGAGGCGGTGGCCCTATTCCTGCTCGCGCTTCGCTATGAGCGGCTGGAACTCGCGCTTCCATTGCTGCTGGCCTTCAGCGCGGGACTGGCGGCCGTCCTCGTCGGCGTCGGACTCAGCGTTGTCTACGCCCGGCAATTCACGGCCGAGCGGATGAAGAGCAGGCGTCTCGAGCGCATCGCTCGCCTCTTGCCTCTGGTCAGCGCGATCCTGATAACGGGGGTGGGGTTATGGCTTTGCTATGACAGCGTCCATGGGACGCCCCATTGAACACGAGCGCCAGTGCGAGGACTGCATGAAGATCAAGGAACTGATCGCTCGTCAGATTCGCATTCCCCTCCGCAAGCCGATCAAGCACGCCTCCCACACGCGCACCGAAACCGAAAACGTCCTCGTCCGCTGCGTCCTCGACGATGGGACCGTCGGCCACGGCGAGGGGGTGCCGCGCGAGTACGTCACCGGCGAAAGCATCGACTCCGCGCTGGATTTGCTCTCACGCAGCGACCTTGGCTCGCAGTTCGAGGATTGCTCAAGCTTCGCGGATGCTGTCGCGATGGCCGAACGGCTAACCCTAGCACCCGTCCAGGGGGATGACCGTGCCTGTCAGGGAAACGCCGCTCGCTGCGCGCTCGAGCTGGCTGTCCTCGACGCCTATGGGCGGCACTTTCGCGAGCCGCTCTCGACCGTTACGCGGCTGCTCGCTCCCGAGTTATTCTCGCCGCGACAGTGGGTCCGCTACAGCGGCGCGATCATGTCGGCGCGCGGCCTCAAGGCGAAGCTCGCTGCCTGGAGCATGTGGGTCTATCGCTTTCGCCAACTCAAGGTGAAGGTCGGCATCGCGGGCCACAACGACGCCGAGAGACTGCGCATCATTCGCGGCCGCGTCGGCAAGAAGATGGACATTCGCGTGGACGCCAACGAGGCCTGGACGCCGGCGGCAACAGCCGAACGAATCCGTCAACTTCAGCCCTCAAGCATCACGTCGGTCGAACAGCCCGTGAAGCACGAGGAGGTCGCCTGCCTGAAGGACGTTCGCAAGCAGGTGAGTGTGCCAATCATGCTCGACGAATCGTTGTGTGGCATGGTCGATGCCGTGCGAGCGGTCGAGGGCGGCTGGTGCGATCTGTTCAATTTGCGGCTTTCAAAGTGTGGCGGCTTCATTCCCTCGTTGAGGCTGGCCCAGTTCGCAAAGGCGAATAGACTTGGCTATCAACTGGGCTGTCAGGTCGGCGAGACCGCAGTCCTGTCGGCGGCAGGACGACACTTCGCGGCGAGTGTCGCGGACATCCGCTATCTCGAAGGATCGTACGACCGGCATCTAGTGCGCGAGGCGCTGGGCAAGAAAAACGTCACGTTTGGCTGGGGCGGCTGGGCGCCGGCGCTGACGGGAGGAGGACTTGGGATTGATCTTGTAGCGAGCGCGGTGGAGCGCGTGACAATCAAAGAGTTGCGGTTGATGGGGTAGCGCCTTGCCGCTTGCGGCTGAGCATTCTTCTGCAAAGCCGCGAGCGGCAAATCACGAGTTACTCCCCGAGAATCACGCGTACGCGCTGGCCGATCTTCAATCCCTTCTCATCGTCCAACTCCACGATGCACTCCATCGTCCGCACATCGTTGAACTGGCGCGGTTCATAAACGGTGGACCGCTTCGGCAGATACCAGTCGCTTATGCGCTTCACCTTGCCATGCCAGACGAGTTTCTGGTGTGAGTCGTCCCGGATAAGGGCCGACTGGCCGACGAAGATTTTGCTCGCGAACTCCTGCTCGAGTTCGGCCCGAATAATCCGCTTCTGAGCGGGACAGAAGATGATGGCTGGTTCCTTGGAATTCGAGCCAAGGACGTCGCCCACACTGACCAGCAAACGCAGGACGGTGCCGTCACAAGGCGCTCGCAACTCGCACTTCTCCAGAGCGTACTTCGCCTGTTCCCACTGCGTTTTCTTCGCCGAGACGTCCACCTTGGCTCGGTCAATCTCGAACTTGAGGTTTGGCTCCTGCAATTTCAGGCCCGCGAGTTTCTCTTCCTCAGCTTTGATACCTTGCTCGGCCTTTGCGACGAGTTCCTGAGCGCTGTCGCGATCTTCCTTCGCAATCAGTGGCGGCTCGTTCTTGAGCAGACGGTTCGCCTTCTGGAACTGCGCCTCGGCCCCGGCTTTCTCGCGTTTTTTCGCTTCCAGGGCGGATTCCTGCTGTAGAACCAGCGATCGATGCTGTTCGGGCGTTTTCTCGGCCTGGGACAGCTTCAGTTTCGCGTCATCGAGAGCGTCAAGGGCCAACTGGACGTTGAACTTCGCCTGGCGATCGTCCATGCGGAACAGAACCTCCCCCTTCTTGACGGGTGCGGTCTCCTTGATTTTTTCTGGAATTTCCGTCACCTCGCCGGGGTGGACGCTGAAGAGGTTTATCAGCCGGCTCTCGACATCGACATGGCCCAGAGCGACGGCGTAGACCTCCTCCGGCGTCGGCCCTACCGCAGGGGGCGAGCCGCTGACGTGGCTGCTGTTGTTGTGTACCCAGCCCGTGCCGAGGATGCTGGCGGCCACAAGGCCGAGACCGAACAAGACGAAGACCCCTGTGCGAAGGATGGACCGACGCGCGGGTGCGGGCGCGGCCGGGAGAGGACGGCGCTCGACGGGTTCGGCGGTGACAGGACGGGTAGTCTGCATCGCGAGGCTCCTCCATTCGGGTCCGGTCAATGAGGCTTCCGTCCCTGGTCGTCGATGTCCGTTTCCTTCAGACATCCATCATCCATCTGGAAAACGCGATCGACGTAGGGAATGATGCGGGCATCGTGAGCCACGACGAGGATGGTCGCGCCACGCTCGTGCGCGGCGGCCCGCAACAACTCGATCACCTGCTCACCGTTGGCCCAGTCGAGAGCGCTGGTCGGTTCGTCGGCAAAGCAGAACATTGGATTCTTGATCAGGGCGCGTCCAATCGCAACCCGCTGCTTCTCGCCGCCCGACATCTCGGCCGGCCTCAGGTTCGCCTTCCGCCCCAGCCCCAACAAGCTGAGGATCTCGTCCGTTCGTTTCCGGGCGGTCGAGGCGCTGGCCCCCTCTCCCCAGCGCAACACCATTTCGAGTTGCTGCCGGGCCGTCAGGGCCGGGAAGAGGTTGTAACCCTGAAAGATGAAGCCCGTGTGCAAGAGCCGAAAGTGCTCCTGCTCCTTCACAGATAGGCTCCAGATATCCTGCCCCAGAGCGAGGACCCGACCGCTGTCGGGCTTGAGCAGGCCGGACAGGATGGCGAGCAGCGTCGATTTGCCGCTGCCGGATGGACCCATCAACAAGCAGATCTGTCCGGCGTACAACTCGAGGGACGCCTCCTGCACCGCCTGGGCCTTGGTTTCTCCCTGCCCGAAGGAGCGAGTCAGGCGAACGCCGCGCAGGGTCGGCTCCTCGCCGTTCTCAGCGTGAACCGACGCTTCGTCCTGCCTCGATAACAAGGGAGTAGTCGTGGCCATCCGCTTCTTATCCTCCATCAGCGATCCCCTGCTGTCTTGCCTTCCGCTTGCGGTGGAGCGGGTTCCAACCCGTGTCACAAGAGACGGACTCCGTGACCCCGCAAGCGGGAAAATCAAATCGATCATCGCAGCAGCGTGGCCGGTTCGACCAACCGCAGCGACCGCAGAGCCGTCAGACCGGCGATAAGCGCAGTCAGCAGGGTAATCGCGGCTGCGCCTCCCTGAAGCCATACAGGAAGCAGGACGCTCGCGCCCAACTGTAAGGCTGCGAACTGGGCCGCGTGTACCGCGAAGAAGCCGACGATCACGCCAATGAAACCGACCCAGAATGATTGCGCCAGGACCATGCCCGCGATACGCCAGCGTGGAATGCCCAGCGCGCGCAGCACGGCATATTCGCGCATCGAGGCCACTGTTGCCGCGTAGAGCGTTTGACTCGTGACCACGGCACCGACCAGCAAACCGAGGAGGGCCGCGTAGCCGAGGGCGATGCCCGCCTTCGTCTTGAAAAGCCAGTGCAACTGCGACTTGAGCGAGAATTCCTTCGCCGTGAACGATGACGTATCGTCATACTCCTTGCGGAGGTAATCGACGATCGCCGGCGCGTCTTCCGGGTTCTTGCACTTCGCCAGAACGTAGGTCACCTGCTGATCCGGCATACGGAGCAACAGCGATCGCGCCGTCGTCAGGTTGCAGAAGACGTAAGGGCCGGCCAGGCTACGCAGGCCGCGCGTCAGGCCGACGACGCGAACGCGATGGTTCGACACCTCGGCCACTTCCCCCTCACCCTTGATTCCCAACCGTTCGAGGTCGGACTCATCGATGACGATGGAATCCGGTTCCGAGAGGCGGGAACGGAAATCGGGCGTGAGCTTATCGACCGCGCCGAGCGAATCCAGCGTCATGTTCGAGCCGATGACCATGCACAACTCGCGCCCGCCCTGTGGCTTGGCCCAGTACGCAAACCCCTGCAAATACGGCTCGGTCTGAATGATGTAGTCCTTCAACCCCGCGAGCCTGCCGACATGGCTGGCCCTTATCGTCTCGCCGAGATCGACGCTGAGGACGCCGGGCGCGCCCATCCAGATGTCGGCCCGCGTGTGGTCGATTGGAATGGACGTGATCGAGAACAGGCCGAGCAGCAGCCCGAATTGCAGCGCGATTAGCAGTGAACTGAACGCCACCGCCAACACTCCCGGAAGGAAGCGCTGTCGATCATGCCAGAGAGTTGTCAGCGAATACGGCATCTCGTTCTGCTCATCCTTCAAAGCCGTGTCCAGTTCCGTACCGAACGACAGCTTCTATTATTCATTTGACCGAACTGGGTTCGCCGCAGGCTTGGAAGTTCCATTCAGCGAAGGCGTCCCGTTGCGCGATACAGACGATAGAATCGGTGCGGGCAGATCCGCCAGACTGCTGTCGAGGTACTGCTGATGCCACAACTGCGTCGAGAAGACTCCGGCCAGCCCCATTTCGGTCGAGACGCGCTGAGCGGGTCCGAGCGTCCGATACGCCTTTCGCCAGTGCGTGACGGCCTGCACGTCAAAGTAGCCGGTCTTCTCCAGGGCTTCCTTGCTCAGCAACTGCTGAACGAACGCCGGCGCTGAATCCAGGTGGAAGCTGTCGAACGGAGCGCGGAACATGGCTTTGCGCCGCCAGGCGATCTCCTTCGGCAGCCAGCGCTCGGCGACCAGGCGTAAGAGGTACTTGTCGCGGAAGCCGGGCATCTTGTAGCGCGGCGGCACTCGCGCCAGGAAATCGAAGATGCTCTCGTCGAGAAACGGGTAGCGCGTTTCGAGCGAGTTGGCCATCGCCACGCGATCGCCCTTGGCGTTGAGCAACAGACCGCACAGGTGAATCCGCGCCGAGAAGTACAGCCCTCGATTGAGCGGATGCCAACGCTTGACGCGGTCGAGGTTGGTCCCGAGGTCGTCGTAGGGCAGATGGCCGTCGAGCGCCTTCCACATGTCCTTGCTGAAGAAGCGCAACTTCGACAGGCTCATCAAGCCGTAAATGTCGAGCCAGGGATTATGTCCACCGACTGCGGCAGCTGTCCGATCCATCTCCTGGCGCGAAAAGCTCGGCCCTCCGGACAGACGTATGGCGAGCCGGCGAATCCCCTGGCTCAGCTTCATTCCGGGCACGATGTCGAGGAAGCCAAGCAGTTTGTGGACCTTGTACCACGGATAGCCCGCCAGCCACTCGTCGGCCCCTTCGCCCGTCAGAGCGGCCTTGTAGCCGCGGCGATGGACCTCGCGGGCCAGTAACATCAGGGCTGTGCAGGAGGTATCGACGACCGGAGACTCGGCGGCCCGAATCAGGGCCGGATAGGTGGACTGCACCTCTTCCGCCCCGCAATCGACGATGATTGGCTCGGAGTTCAGATAGCGGGCGACGATGCCGGCTTCGGTCGTTTCGTCGAGTTTGGGCGCCTTGATGCGGATCGTGAACGAAGGGATCGGTGATTTCCGCAGACCGCAGGCCATCGCGACGACAAGGCTCGAATCGACGCCGCCGGACAGATACGAGACCACCGGCACGTCGGCTCGCAGTCGTCTCTCCACCGATCCCTTGAGCAGCGCCTCGAACTGATCGACGAGTTGCCCCAGGGGAGCGGGGTTCACGTCGCCTTCGTCGGGAAAGTCCATCTGCCAGTAGCAATGCTGACTCACGACAGGCACGCCGGGCCGATCGAGTTGCACGCGGAGATAGTGGGCAGGCGGCAGTATATTGACACCGTCAAAGCAGGTGACTGGTCCCGGCAGGGCGAAGAAGGTGAAGACGTGATTGAGGCCGCGCAGATCCGCTTTTGCCTCGACCAGGCCGGAGGCGAGCAGCCCTTTGATCTCGGAGGCGAACAGCAGCCAATCCTGGCCATTGCGCGTTTGCCGGCTCCAAAACAGCGGGCAGATGCCGAAGCGATCACGAGCGAGCAGCAGGAGCTTGCGGTTGTCGTCCCACAGCGAGATCGCGAACTGGCCGCGGAGGCGCTCGAAGGTCTTCTCCTGGAGTTCCTCCCAGCGATGCGGGATGAGTTCGGTGTCGGTATGGGTGCGGAAAACGTGGCCGCGCGACTCCAGTTCGGCTCTCGATTCGGGATAGTCGAACAGTTCGCCGTTGAAGACGACGGCGATACTGCGATCCTCGTTGTAGAGCGGCTGCTGGCCGTCGGCGAGGCCGACGATGCTCAGCCGGCGCGAAGTTAGGCCGACGTTGCCGCGCTCGTAGAAACCTTCCTCGTCGGGACCGCGATGGAACAGGGCCTGAGCCATGGCGCGGACGGCGTCAAAGGGGACGGCATTCCGCCCGGTCAGGTCAATGATCCCCGCGATTCCACACATCGTTGATGGTCCTGTGATGCCCGAGACCGCACCGCGTTGCAAAGCCGCAAGCGGCGGAAGTTACGACGACGCATACAGCTTCTTGATTCGTCGTCCGATCAGCCAGTCGAGCAAGCGCGGCAAGAAGCGATTGAAACGCAGCATCCACTTCGCGTCGCTGCCGATGACTGTCTCGAAACCGCCCGAGCGAATCGTCTTCAGGATGCGAGCGGCCACCTGTTCCGGCGGCATCCCCTTGTCGTACTCGATCTTTGCCTTGCCCTCGCTCCGGAGCATTTTCTTCTGAAGGTCCGTCTTCGTCAGGCCAGGAACGATCAACAAGAGATCGATGTCGTACCGAACCAGTTCGCCGCGCAGTGCTTCACTGATGCCGCACAGGGCGAACTTGCTGGTCGAGTATTCCGGCCAGGCCGGCATGCCACGGCGTCCACACATCGAGGCGACGTTGACGACCGCCGGCTGGTGACCGCGTTCCAGGATCGGCAGGGCCTGGCGGATCAGTTCGACGGGGGCGAAGAAATTGACCTCCATGATTTGCCGCAGGACGGCCTCCGTGCTGGTGGCAAAATGACCCCAGGCAGCGATGCCGGCGTTGTTTACTAGCACGTCGAGTCCGCCGAGGCACTGCGTCGCGGTCTCAATCAGACGCTTGCGGTCCGCATCGATCGAGACGTCAGCCTGGATCGCATGAGCCTCCGCGCCTGTCTGACGCAGTTTGCCGGCGAGGGCGTCAAGGGCCTCCTGAGAGCGGCCGGCGAGTGCGAGTCGAGTTCCGGCCAGGGCACCTTGCTCGGCAAGACAGTGGCCGATGCCTCCCGTTGCTCCGGTGATCAGAACACGCCGTCCGCGTAGTTCTCGTGCCATCTGATTCGCCCCCTCCCGAGATTCCCAGACTCCGCAAACATCGCAGGTTCCCAAGTCTACCCGCTTGCAGCTGAAGTCTTGATGCAATCTCGTCCAAGA
>JBBRIK010000033.1:0-12575 GCA_038221045.1 Gemmatales bacterium | reverse complement strand
GGGGATGTCCCTGAGCGGCGACAGGTCGCGGACGTCGCCTCCCAAGGCGAATTGATACTGGCCCTCTCGGGTGAGCGTCAGCGAGTTGCCCAATCCCTTCCAGGCGTCCTCGATGCGTTTGCGGAACAGCTCCAGGAGCTTCTGGCGAACCGCGTCGCCACTGGTCCCGTGCTGGCGCAACAACCCCTCGCCCAGTGAGGGGTATTGCTGCCGGGTGAAGACGTTGGCGATCTGTACGAGATTGCCCAGATCGTCCGGTTTCGGCCGGCCACACAACTTCTTCAGCTCGGCCGCGTCGATGTCCTTCGGTTTCTTCTTGAGGTAGGTGGCGAGGTCCGCCAGTCCTTCCTTGAACTCCTGCTTCGAGATCAACAGTTGCGCCTTGAGCAGCCGGGCGTCCAGGTTGTCGGGTTCGTACTCCAGGGCGACGTTGAGTTGCGTCAGCGCCTTATCGAAGCGGCGCTCGTGAACGTCGCGCCGGGCGACTTCCAGAAGCGCTGGCACCGCCTGGCGAGTACGCTCCTGCTTCTCCTCCTGTTCGGCCTCGTAGGCGGCGTAGTTCTGCTCCGCCTTCTCTTGCGCCTGCTCCGCCGCGCGCCGGGCCTTGATGTTGACCCTCATGCTCCAGGCTACGACGATCGTGATCAGGACCAGCGCGGCGGCAGCGGCGGCGCTGAATCCCTTGTTCCGCTTGACGAGCTTGACGAACAGTTCTCGCCTGGTGTCCTCCTTGGCGCTGACCGACCGGCCTTCGAGGAACATCTCGATGTCGTGCCGCAGCGCTTCGACGGTCTGGTAACGATTCTCGGGCTTGTTCGCGAGCGCCTTCATGGCGACGGCGGACAGTTCACGAGGGACTTTGCCGGCGCGGGCGCGCGGCCGATTCATCTGCTCCGGCGGCACCATCTCGCCCCGGATCACGCGCAGGAGGATGTCCGTGTAGCTGCCTTCTCTGTTGATCGGCGGCTCCAGGGCGAGCAGTTCATACAGGACCGCACCCAGCGAGTAGACGTCGCTGCGGTTGTCGATGAGCTGGACCTGGCCGGTCGCCTGTTCCGGAGGCATGTAAGCCGGCGTCCCCAGTACTGATCCTTCACGGGTCAGATCGGTATCCGGGTCGCGGCTGGTCACGACAGTCCCCGTCCCTGAAGAGAAGGCGGTGCCGTCCGGGGTGACAGCCTTCGCCAGGGGTGGTCCAGCCAGCCGGGTTCCTGAGCCGCTGTTGATGGCCGTCGCGCTGGGCAGGACGGGAAGGGCCTGCGGCGGCTCACCCATCTGTGTCTCGGGAACCGCGTTGTTGGGGACCATCGCTGCGGCCCGGATGGGAATCGCTGCCGGCGGGCCTTCCTCACAGATAGAGGAGCCGCTTCCCCGCAGCACCTTGGCGAGTCCCCAGTCCATGACGTAAACCTCGCCGAAATCGCCAATCATGATGTTGGCCGGCTTCAGGTCGCGATGGACGACGCCCCGCGAATGCGCGTAGGCCAGCGCATGACAGACGCTGACGAAGATGCTCAGCAGTTTGCTCAGCGGGAACTGTCTGTCGGCGAAGCGCGGCGACTCCTGCAACTCGCTGATGATCTCGGCAAGGCTGCGGCCGTTGACGAGCTTCATCGAGAAGAAGAGCCGATCCTGCGCATCGACGCCCAGCTCGTGAATCGGCACGATATTGGGGTGTTCGAGTTGGCCGGTGATCTGGGCTTCCTCAATGAAGCGAAGTTTCTTTTTCGGGTCGGACTGGTCGAGGATGTATTTGACGGCCACCTCACGGCGGATGTCGCAATCGACGGCTCGCAGCACCGCGCCCATGCCGCCGCGCGCTATCTCGCCCTCGACGACGTAGCGCTCCCCACTGCCGGCCCGGCCCGCGAGGAGTTCCGGCACGGTCTTCTGGCCCGGAGGGGTGCCCTCAACTGGCGGCGACAGTGTCATCGTGGCGGCCACCCCCGCGCGAACCAGGCTGCTTGCCGTGCCCTTGAACTCGCCCTGTACCAGCGTTGGATTGAATGACGGCACCGTCAGGGGCTGCTTGCATGTCGGACACCGGGTGGCGCGTCCGGCAAACTCCGGTTCGACGCTCAATTTCATGTCGCAATGAGCGCGGAGAATGCGATCATGAAGACCTCGATTGAGAAAACGAGTCAATGTGGAAATAGTTTACCGCCCTGCTCCACATCCTACAATGGCCACGTTCATACCTTAACCTGGCCCTTCTCCGGAGTGCCTGGATCATGCCCGATCATCAGCCTCTTCCCGAACAGTTTGGACGTTATCGCATTCTCAAACAACTCGGAGCGGGCGGCATGGGCGCGGTCTATCTCGCCCATGACACGAGGCTCGATCGCAAGATCGCGCTCAAGGTGCCTCACTTCAGCGACGCTCGCCCCGAGGTCGTCCAGCGCTTCCTGCGCGAGCAGCGCATCGCCGCCGGACTCGACCATCCGCACCTCTGTCCCGTCTACGATGCCGATGCGGTCAACGGCATCTGCTATTTCACCATGCCGTTCATCGAGGGCCAACCGCTGGCGAACCTCATCGCTGTGGATCGTCCCTGGCCTCCCACTCAGGCGCTGCAACTGGTGCGTCAGGTGGCGCTCGCCGTTGCCGTCTTGCACAGGAATAAACTGATCCATCGCGACCTGAAGCCGGCCAACATCATGCTTCGCGCGACGGGCGATCCCGTCGTCATGGACTTCGGCCTGGCGCGCTCCTGCGGCGACAACAGCGAACGTGTGACGGCCCAGGGGGCGATCATTGGCACGCCGGCATACATGTCGCCGGAACAGATCGACGGCGAAGCGGAAGTCGGTCCCCCCAGCGACGTCTACAGTCTCGGCGTCATCCTCTACGAATTGCTCACGGGCAGAACCCCGTTTCAGGGGCCGCTGACGTCGCTCTTCTCGCAGATCGCCACGAAGATGCCGACGCCGCCGTCGCAGGTGCGTTCCGGGTTGCCGCCCCAACTCGACGCCCTGTGTAACAAGGCGATGGCCAAACGGCCTGGGGATCGCTTCATCAGCATGGAGGCGTTCGCGGAGGCATTGCTGGCCCCCATGCCAGGCGTTGTCACTCTTCCCGACGCCACGCTGCCGATTCCCATCGCTCAGCCAGTGATGGCAACGGCAATCCCTCTGGCGCAGACGACGACGATGCCGATGCAGCGGCCGCCCCGGAAACGTCAGCCGTTGATCCTCGCCGCAGTTGCCGTCCTCCTCGTTGGGACGATCGCTGTCTGGCTGGCGACGCGCGGAAGCAAGGACGACAAACCCGATGACGCCGGCCAGCCTCCGAAAACTCCCGCGAAGCCAGCGTTGATGCAGAAGGAATGGACCAATTCCATCGGGATGAAACTCCGGCGCATCGAAGCGGGCAAGTTCAAGCGGGGAGAGGAGGTCGAGATCACGCGGCCCTTCTACATCGGCGTATACGAGGTGACCAACGACGCCTTCCGACAGTTCGCCGACGAGGCGAAGTACAAGACCGATGCCGAGAACGAGGACAAAATGAACTGGCGCAAGCCAGGCTACAAACTGGAGGATGACGTCCCCGTGGTCTGCGTCAGTTGGCACGATGCGAACGCTTTTTGCGACTGGTTGAGCAAGAAGGAGGACAGGAAGTACACTCTGCCGACCGAGGCCGAGTGGGAGTACGCTTGCCGGGCCGGCACGACCACCCTCTATTACTTCAGCGACTTCGACACGGTACTCCGCGCGCACGCCTGGATCCACGGCGGCGGCGAGTATGCCCATCGCGTGGGATACAAGCTTCCGAATAACTGGGGCCTTTACGACATGCACGGCAACGTGTCGGAGTGGTGTCAGGACTGGTTCGCCGATTACCGGCCTGGCCCCTCGAAAGACCCGGTGGGACCAAAGAGCGGCACGGAGAAGAGTCATCGCGGCGGTTCGTGGGAATCGCTCACACAGAATTGCACCGTGGCAAGTCGATTCCATCTGGCTCCGAAGGCGTCGAGCCAGATGGTCGGCTTTCGCGTCGTGCTTCGGCCCGAGTGAGTCTCTTGCCGCTTGCGGCGTAGCGCTCTTCCGCAAAGCCGCAAGCGGCAAGAAGGATCACTCGACCGTCAGGTTGGCGAGGAAGGACTCGAACTCCTTGCGTCGAGAATGTTCCTCATCCTGAAGCGTCATGACCTGCTTTTGCAAGTTCTCGATCTCTGTCTCCTGCTGATCGAACTTCTTGAGATAGCGTTTGTAGGCGTCGGCCTCGGGAGGCATCTCCTTGAGGTTTTTACGCAGCCGATCCTGATCGTCGGTGATGACCTTCAACTGACGTTCCGTCTGCTGGATCTCGCGCTGAATGGTTGCCACCTTGCCGCGCAACTCCATCGCTTTTTCGAGCGCCTTCTTCACTGCGGGACTCGTCGCCGGAGCGCTCAGGAAGATGCGAATGGCGTCGTCGTCGAGATTGCTGAGCTGAAATTCCTGCTTCAGAATCCGTTCCTCGGTGACGATGAAGGGAATCGTCTTGCCGGCCGGTACCTTCGTCTTGAAACGGTGTACGTCGCGCGCCGTCTCCCAGGGCTTCTCCTTGCTCGTCAGCGTGAAGTCCGTGCGGTTCGGATGCTCGATAATGACCGTTCGCTCCTGATCGCCGCGGTTGACGATGGTGTACGTTTTCTTGTCGATCTGCTTCGTCGTCGTTTGCAGAATGCCTTTGACCGACTTGAGCGACGTGATCTTGCCGCCGTCGGGATCAGCCACGGCGTGGACCTCGGAACCCAGATCGATGGCGTACGAGAGCAGCCGCTGTTCGTCTTTCTGAAGATCGAGGATGCGTGCATCGCCGGCATAGGTGCTGCCTTCGTAGACGGTGATCGGTCCCTGGGACAGATGCATGCCGGTCGTGTTCTTGAAGACGAGGCCCAGCAGGGGGAACTTGGCATGAGTGCGCTCGTTGTAGATGCTGACGCGCTCACTCTCGACGTCCTTGGTCACGATGGGCAGCAGCGCCGACTTCTGACGGGGCAGATTGACGGCGTGGTCGATGGAATACTGGAAGTAATCGCCGAGCTTCGACGCCGAGGCGGCGGACGTCACGCCCTTGGTCAGATCGTTGTCGTCCAACTTTAACTTGTCCTTGGCGACACTGCCGAAGGTGACGGACTTCTCCAATTCCTCCATCGCCTTCTCTTCCTTGTCACTTTCGGCGATCCCTCCCGCACGCCTCCTGCCGGTCTCCGCCTGTATCCGCAGGCGATCCTGCTTGCGGATGACGGATTTGAGATCGTCTAGATTCTTCTGCAGTCCGCCGGAGTAGGCGACGGGGCGCAGCGAGGCGAAGAGTTCAGGCTCAACGACAGGTCGCTTGATGAAGAGAGCGTCGTAGAGGTTCATCTGGAAGGAGATGGGCCGGCCCGAGATCAACGCCATGCGGACCCCATTCCAGTCCTCGTCCGTCTGATTCTCGACCACCGCCCAACCCTGCAAGTACGGCTTCTTCTCCTCTGCCTTCTTCTCGTCCTTCTTGACGAGAGGCGGCAGCACGAGACGATAGCTGGTCTTCCAGATCGGGTTTTCGACGACGTAACCGACCTTGACGTTGCGCTTGCCCTGTCCCGCGAAATGGATGCTCACGGACTTCTTCTGTGAATCGTGTCCCTGAGCCAGCGTCTCCAGCGCCTTGCGAAACTCGCTCTCCATGATCGCGTTGAGGAAGCGAAGGCGCTGCACGTCCACCAGCTTCAACGAGCGCATGCCGTCCGCACACCAGAGATTGAGACATTCCACATCGACGACGTCCTTGCCTACCGCGATCTTCTTGTGCTCAACGCCGACGATGCTGCCGGTAAGCGTGCCGGGCTGCGTGGCATTGGCCTGCTGCAAGGTCACTTCGACCTTCTCGCCTCGCGCTTGATTGAGGATGTCGCTGAAGGTCGGGTTGTTCGTCAGGTTCACGGCGAAGCTCTGAAGCGTTCGTTCGACGGGAACGTTCGAGTCGTAGGTGACCGCGTTAATCGCACCGCCGTCCACGTCGCGAAGGGTCATCGACTTGATGAGGTCGTTGATGTCCTGGGTGGCAAAGGTCAGGTCGATGCGCTGCGTTCCCTCGACGCTGCCTTCACGCTGAAAGTAGCCGACGCCGCTGCTGAACAGCACCACTTGACCGATCGGCAATTGCGCCGCCGTCGGCGACTTCGACGAGTCCTTCGCGTCCGCCGCGCGTTTCTCGGCGGAGGAAGAGGAGACGATGAGGATCAGAGAAAGCAGGGCGGCGCTGAGAGCAATGCCGCCGGCCGTGAGATAGCCTCGACGCATGGCATACACTCCTGATGTTGTTTCGCCGCGAGCCTCGCGGCGAAACGAGGTTATTCGGTCGTCTTGTTCACCAGCTATTGATGAGGAACTTTTCATAGCTCTTGCGTTGGGCGTGTTCGCTGTCCTGTAGGTCCTTGATGAGCTTCTGCAGGCGCTCGATCTCGGTCTCCTGATCGTCGAACTTCTTCAGGTAGCGCTTGTAAGCGACGGCTTCGGGAGGCATCTCCTTGAGGTTCTTGCGCAGCCGATCCTGGTCGTTGGTGATGGACAGCAGGTATCGCTCCTGCTGCTGCAACTCCCGCTGTGTGTCACCCAGCTTGCCGCGAAGCGACAGCACCTGCTCTAGGGCCTTCTTGACGACCTGACTCGTCACCGGCTGATTGATGATAAGGCGGATGCCGTCATCGTCGCTGTTGGTGAGGGTGACCGACGAGGCGAAGTCTTTCTCCTCGCTGACCGTATAGGCGATCGTCTTTCCGGCGGGAGCGTTGACCTTGAAGCGATACACGTCGCTCGCTGTCTCCCACGGCTTGTCCTGGCTGGTCAGTGTAAAATCCGTTCTCTTGACATGCTCGAGCAGCACCACGCGGTCGGTGTCGTTGCGGTTGGCGATGGTGTAGGTCTTGCTGTCCTTGACCTTGGTGGTCGTGTAGAGGATGCCCTTGACCACCTTCACCGACATGATGCAACCATTGTCCGAATGCGGCACCGCCTGCACTTCCATGCCCAGGTCGATCGCATAACTCAAGAGACGCCGCTCGTCCTTTTGCAGATCGAGGATGCGAGCGTCGCCGGCATACATGGTGCCTTCATAAACGGTGATCGGTCCCTGGGACAGATGCATGCCGGTCGTGTTCTTGAAGACGAGGCCCAGCAGGGGGAACTTGGCATGAGTGCGCTCGTTGTAGATGCTGACCCGTTCGCTCTCGACGTCCTTGGTCACGATGGGCAGAAGCGCTGACTTTTGACGCGGGAGATTGACGGCGTGATCGATGGCATACTGGAAGTAATCGCCGAGCTTCGACGCCGAGGCGGAAGACGTCACTCCCTTGCTGAGATCGAGGTCCTTATCGAGCTTGAACTTCTCCACATCGCCCGGACCTCTGCCGTCCCCACCATCCGAGTCTTTTTGGGGACTGCTCGACTGTTCCAACTTCTCCATCACCTTACCCTGGTCTCTCGCGATGTCCTTGACTTGCTGCTGCGGGGCTTTTACCCGTAGGGCGTTTCCATCGATTCCGCCAGAGTAGGTGACAGGCCGGAGAGAGGCGAACAGTTCCGGCTCGACGACGGGGCGCTTGATGAACAGGGCATCGTAGAGGTTCATCTGGAAGCTGATGGGCCGGCCTGAGATCAACGCCATCCGCACGCCGTTCCAGTCCTCGTCCGTCTGATTCTCGACCACCGCCCAACCCTGCAAGTACGGCTTCTTCTCCTCTGCCTTCTTCGCGTCCTTCTTGACGAGCGGCGGCAGAACGAGACGATAACTCGTCTTCCAAATGGGGTTCTCGATGACGTAGCCGACCTTGACGTTGCGCTTGCCGTGTCCCGCGAAATGGATGCTCACAGCCTTCTTCTGCGAGTCATGTCCCTGAGCGAGTGTTTCGAGAGCTTTGCGGAACTCGCTTTCCATGATCGCATTGAGGAAACGCACCCGCTGCACTTCGGCCAGCTTCAGCGAGCGCATGCCATCGGCGCACCACAGATTGAGGCACTCCACATCGACGACGTCCTTGCCGGCGGCAATCTTCTTGTGTTCGACGCCGACGATGCTGCCGGTGAGTGTACCCGGTTGCGTGGCGTTGGCCTGCTGCATGGTCACTTCGACCTTCTCGCCGCGCGCCTGATTGAGGATGTCGCTGAACGTCGGATTGTTCGTCAGGTTGACCGCGAAGCTTTGCAGCGTTCGTTCGACAGGCACATTCGACTCGTAGGTAATGGCGTTGATGGTGCCGCCATCGACGTCGCGGAGGGTCAGCGACTTGATGAGGTCGTTGATGTCCTGGGTGGCGAACGTCAGATCGATGCGTTGCGTCCCTTCGACGGTCCCCTCACGCTGAAAGTAGCCGACGCCGCTCGAAAACAGCACCACCTGACCGATCGGAAGTTGCGCCGCCGTCGGCGACTTGCCAGCCTCGTGTTCCTTCTCCTTGCCCGTACCCGCAGGCGTCAGGAAGACCGCGAGACCCACGGCTACGAAACACGACAGTGCTCCGATGAGGACTCCACGTCGCGACATGATTGGCTCCTTGTTGTGCCGGAATTGATGCGATTCGTCTTACTCAAGGACGCTTTCGCGAAGCGTCACTAACCATTTCTCACGGGACGAGCTTCGATGGATCGAGGACGACGTGCTTGATCCGCTGCCGCTTCCAGGTGTAGGTGACGTGAACGAGTCCGTCCTTCGTCTGGATGATGGCCGGGTAGGAATACTCGCTCCAGTCTGCCTCCTCCAACTTGACGCACTCCTTCCACGTCTTGCCGTCCTCCGACACGGCCACGCTGATCGGACTGCGGCTCGCGCGGGTCGGATTGTAGACGAGCAGGTGCCGGCCATCCTTGAGCGTGACGGCGTCGATTCCCGAGTTCGGGTTCGGCAGCTCCGTCGCCTTCATCTCGCTCCACGTCTTGCCGCTGTCGTCCGACCAGCTTTCGACGAGGGTGCCATGTTTGCTTCGACAAAGGATCTGCAGACGATCCTTGTGAACGAGGATGCTCGGCTGGATGGCCGCCATTTTCTTGCCGTCGTTGAGCGGTTTCGTCGTCTCCCAGGCCTCGTCCTTGTTGCGCTCGATGCGCACTTGCCAGCCGGTGTGTTCGTCGCTCGTCGGACAGAGAAGCGTGCCGTCGCTCAACTCGATCGGCTTGTTCTTGACGGGTCCGATGACGTCCTTGGGCAGACGCCGCGGCTTCGACCACGATTTACCGTGATCCTCTGAGGTAAGGAGCATGCCCCACCACTTCGAGGGCGACGGCCCGACCTTGTAGAAGAGCAGCAGCGGCCCCTTCGACGGCTGAAACAGGACCGGGTTCCAGCAGGGATGGCGCTTCTCGCCCTCGACGCCGTTAGCGACCTCGACCGGCGCAGTCCATTTGCCCTCAACGTGCCGGCTGATCCAGATGCCGACGTCGGGATGTTTCTCTCGGGTGCCGCCAAACCACGCCGCGACGAGGCCGGTTTTCGTCTCGACGATGGTCGAGGCATGGCACTGCGGAAAGGGAGCTGTCTCGTAGATGAATTCGGAGCGGACGATGGCCGGCTCCTTCGACGAAGGCGCGGCGGCGAGGAGCAGCCCGAAGGAGAGCAAGCAATACATGGGGCATCCTTTCTGGAGGGGGGAATGACGGTCATCATGGGGTAAATCCCGAGGGCTGTCAACGGTGCGAGAGAATGTGCAAATGGGTGCCCCTCTCGAATTTGGCATGAGGCATGTTCTTGTCTTCTCCCCGCGCCCCCGGCTTTGCGGGGGAGAAGGGTTGGGGGCGAGGGGGGGCAAGAGGCCGAACGCACTCGCTGCCAAATTCGGGAGGCACACCCCCATGATGCAGCCGGCGCTGACACCCGGCGGCACCCCTGGTATAGCCACCCGAAGGTTCCTCAACTCTTCACGGAGGAAGACCATGACCTTCCGAACGATATGCACTGTGCTTGCCGTCACCTCGCTCGTCGTCGCCATCGCGACGGCGTGCGGTCCGGCGCCCGGTTGGTGTCCGCCCCCTGGGACCGGCTATCCTGTTCCGGCGGGTATCTCTCTCCCGGCACCCATGCAAGCCTCCCAGATGTCCTGCACTATCCCGGCCACTCCGCCTCTCCCCCCGTGCGCCGGTTGGATGCTGTCGGCTCAGGGAGAGAAACTCCAGGTCCAGACGAACGACGGGATGCTCGCGACCTGCGAGCGGCTGACGATTCCGGTCGGCGGCGCGGAAGCGGTTGAGGTTCGCGTGTCCGCCAGGCAGGTTCAGGTATCGTGCGGGAAGGCCGGTGAGGGCAAGGACTGCCTCCAGGGCAGCGCCACCCGTGTCACACGCTGTGGGCCGGACGGTGCCGTCCTGGCGCTGGAAGGGAACGCGAAGTTGTGCTGCGTGAGGAAGGGCAAGCGGGCTGAGGTGTCGGCGGAACGAATCGTTATTCACCTGGGGACCGGACACATCGAGAGTGAGATGGACTGGCAGCAACCTCCTCCGCCTCCCGTCATGCCCGTTACGCCGCCCGTCTCCCCTGTCGTTCCCTGCTCTCCCCTGGGCCCCACGACGGCCACTCCCCTCACGTCCCTCAGCCCGCAGCAAGAGGGAACCCCCACGCCGGAGATCGCTCGCCCTCGTTGAGCAAACTCTCCGGGAGGACGAGCCTGGACGTCAGCCTCGTCCTCCTGACCGACTGGATTCGCCCTTGAGAGTGAAAGGGGCTGAACCGGCCCCGAGTGGTCGTCATCCGGGCATGGGGTTTGCACGTCATAGTCTTGCCCCGGAGACGAAATCATGACGAAGCCAACGACCACGACCCCCGATCCCGAATTCAACGCCCCCTCCTACGTCAACAAGCCCGCGTCCGCACCTTCGCCGGGCCAGGCTGCGCAGAAGCAAGAGGAAGGAACACCCGCAACCGGAGACAAACAGAAACCGCCGATCGATTTGAAACATTTGTCCGCCGAGGAAGATCAGCAGGACGAACCCGAGTCCAGGCCCGA
Source organism: Gemmatales bacterium (assembly GCA_038221045.1). GTDB lineage: Bacteria > Planctomycetota > Planctomycetia > Gemmatales > Gemmataceae > JBBRIK01. The sequence continues at coordinate 1,615 of JBBRIK010000033.1, read as the reverse complement.
TGAAGGGTAAGGGATGGGGCAGGCGAACTCAGAATCCGCAGCACGGACAGGGACTCCAGAACGACAGCACGATCAGGGCGGCCGTGAGGAACAGCAGCACGCCGATCAGGCTGGCTCGAACCGCGAAGGTGAAGCGTGTACTCATCGCAGCGAACCTTACCCGAGGTGCGGCTTGGAGTCACTTCGTCGCCGGGACTTCATCGTAACGAATATGGAATTGCGGATCCCCGGTGATGGGCCACAGGACGAGGAAATGATGCGATAGGTCTGACACGACAAGAGCAATCCCGACGATGAGAAAGAGCGTGCGCCAGGCACCTTTCGAGACCAGTGGCGCCAGCAGGAGCAACAGCACGCCAGGGTAGCCATGATGGATGCGAAAGCCGAACGTCCAGGCGGCCATGGCCCGCGTGTCGCGCGTCGATTGGAGATGAAGCCCGAAGCGAAAGAAGCAGGTGATCAGTTCAAGGACGACGGCGAGCAACAGCCCCCACAGGATACAGGCCGGAAGGGTCCGTACCGCGAGCCAGCCCCAGAAGCGAGAAAAGAGAGAGTTCGATTGCGGATCGGGCATGGTTCAATCCCTGAGGGGAGTTTAAGTGCGGAGGAAGCCCCAGGCATCCATCACCTGGGGTAGGTAAGGTCGAACTCGGGACTCCCGGTTATAGGCCAGAGTACCAGAAAATGATGGATGAGGTCCGAGACGACGAGGGCAATCCCGCCTCGGAGCAGCCAGGCACGGAGCCAGTATTCAGGAGGGACGAGGAGGGCCCCACCGGCTGCCAGAAGCCCAAGGTAGCCGTGGTGGATGCGCAACCCAAAAGTGAGTCGCTTTATGAAGCCGGTGTCCCGAGTTGATTGAAGTCTCAGCCCAAATCGGAAAAAACAGGTCACTCCCTCGAACAGCAGCGTCAATCCGATGATCCAGTAAATGTCGTCGCTCGACATCGTTGCCTCAATGCGAGAGGAGCAGGAGTCCAACGAAGCAGCGGCCCGGTTGAGCTGCTTCGTTGGTGAGTATTGTAGCACTGAGGCGTTGAACCGCGACGATTGATCTGGCTCCCTGTCCCCACCGGCTCTCACACTGTCTCTGTCTCCTCTTTCTCGAGTCCCGTGTCGATCGCTCGGAGGACCTGAGTCAACCGGTCGCTCTTCGCCTGAACTGTCTCCTCTTTGGTGAGGGTCAGTTCCATCGCTTCTTCCACTTGCAGTCTCCGCCGAACGTATTGGCGACGCGTGCTCAGACACAAACCGCCCGCCCCGACAATCAGCACGGACTGGATGGTGCCGATCGCCGTGGCATCCTTGAGGTCGAGCAGGTAAGGATTGACGAAGGGCCAGGCCATGCCAGCGGCCACGAACAACACGCAGAAAAACAGCGCGACCCGGCTGATGTTCCTGTACGAGTAGGTCTTGATCCGCGCATCCATCAGTTGAGCGAGGATCTCGAACTGCTCAGCGGCAGGCAGTCGTCCTGGCTTCGCCGCCTCCTGAAAGATCACCTCGGACGAACGGCGCACGGCAGGCGATAGCGACCCAGGGGAAGAACTTGAGACGAATAATTCTCTCAGGCGGGTTTTCTTCCTGGCGAGAGATTCGCTCTGGAAGAGGGTCC
>JBBRIK010000032.1:0-12634 GCA_038221045.1 Gemmatales bacterium | reverse complement strand
TGGCGCGATCGTGCGGATCGACACTTTCTCCGCATGGACGACGTGGTCCCGCTTCGGACCGCGCATCCACAACATCCCGTCCGGATGATGGAAGCCGCTCTTGAGTACGTCCATCGAGTAGAAGAGCTTGAAGAAGGGGATGCGCCGGCCGGTACCTTCCTGCACCAACTCGGCGTCCTCCGCGAGTCCCTTGGTCCACTGACACTGGATCATCAGGGTCGTCCCCTCGCGCTGGCAGAAGAACGCGGGGCTGTCGAACAAGCGGTAGGAGCGCAGCTGCTGCTCGGCCCGGCCACAATTTTCCGCGTCCGCGAAGCGCAACAACCCCTGATCGGACATGACGGGGTTGTAGTCGAAGCGATCCGTGATGCCGACCGTCTCCACGAGGACCTGAGGGCCGATGAGGCGATAGTAGTGCCGGCCGCCCGTGGACTCCGCCTTGAGGTAAGGCTGCTGGCTGAGGCCCGTGCAGAAAACGAGCGTGCCTCTGCGGCCGGCCAGGTTCATGAATCGCCCCATCAGGTCGTCCATCTGCTGGTAGCCGTAGAGGATGGCCCCACCGTATTCGCGCGTTTCTTGCTCGGACGGCTTGATCGCGAAGCTCTCGGGGTCCATGTTGCGCCAATAACTATGCTGATAATGGGCCGTGCTGTTGAGGAAGAAGGTCGAGAAGTCGGGCCGATACTTCGTGTAGTAGTGGCGGAACACGTCCCACTGAAGGCGGTCCATCAGCGAGGCGCGTTTCCAGCGTCCTCCCCCTCGACGTTCCCCCACCAGTTGGCGGACGATGGCGGCGAGCGTTCCCAGCGACAGGCCATGCGTGAGCATGTAGGTGAGGAATCGCCAGGCGGCGCGCTTCGAGGGCGGCCGGCTGGTGTTCGTGTGCTCCTGGACCTGATCGCGGACAAACTCGTAATAGGACGCGAATTCTTCGGCCGGGAAAGGAGTCAGCCCGGAGGCCCATGGATCGGGGAGGAGGAAGCCCTGCAACGGCCGGTCATAGCGGGCGTTCATGCTGCCGCACACCCAGACGCGATGGCCCGCATCGGAGAGCGTGTCCCAGATCGCCTTGAGCCTGAGCTGATGACCATCGGAAAGCCGATGGATGCCGTGCTGCTGGGCGGACAGTCCACTGTGGATCGTCACCCACTGGACCCACGGGTTGAGGTCCTCGCCCTCTTCTTCCGCGTCGGTGACCCAGACCCGCGACTCGTCATGAAACCGTTTGAAATGTGGCAAATGCCCTTGGTCCATGAACTTGAACAGCAGCGCCGGAGTCAGTTCGTTGAACTCGATCATGATGAGCGGATCGACGCCGGGCCGCTTCGGACGGTCACCGGCCCCAAGAAGGCTGGTAGAGGAGAATCGACGGTCGCGGTTCATGAGGGCCTCATCGGGAAAGCTGGCAGGTGTAAAGGATTCCAACTATCGTTTTCTGTCGCTCCCCAATTGTAGGTCCATTTTTCGTCCTTTCGCAAGAATCGGCCTCAGACTTTCGTATCAGGAGAGAACGCCGGCACTTCTCTCTCGGCGCAGTCGATAAACGGGAGAAAAGATAAGGATACCTACAGCCCCGACAGGGCGCAAATGACAACGCTCGCTCAGGATCGTCCTGCGCGATGCTTGCGGCGGGCCAGGTGATACCGATCGAGAGGCTTTCCATGCGAACCGAAGTGATCTCCATCGGCAGCGAGTTGACCACAGGCCGCAACCTCGACACCAACGCGCAGTGGCTCAGCCGCCGGCTGGCCGAGATCGGCATTCCGGTCCACTGGCACACCACCATTGCCGACGACCTCGACGCCAACCTCGACAGCTTTCGCCTCGCCACGCAGCGCTGCGGACTTGTCCTCTGCACAGGCGGACTCGGACCGACGCAGGACGACCTGACGCGCGAAGTCCTCGCAAAAGTCGCCGGCGTCGAACTCGTCCTCCACGACGAATCGCTTCAACAAATCGAAGGCATGTTTCGCCGCCGCAATCGCACGATGCCGGCAACCAATCGCGTGCAGGCCCTGTTCCCCGCCGGCGCGACGCCGCTGGCGAACGATCGCGGCACCGCTCCCGGAATCTGGATGAAGGCTGGCAGCTGCCACGTCGCCGCCATGCCGGGCGTGCCTTCCGAGATGTACGCGATGTTCGAGAAGCAAGTTCGGCCTCGCCTGATCGAGTTGGGGATCGCCGGCGGCGTCTACCTCGAACGCAAGATCAGCACGTTTGGCCTCGGCGAGTCGCAGATCGAGGAGATGCTGCTCGACCTGACCAAACGAGGCCACGTCCCCGAGGTCGGCATCACGGCCAGCGACGCGACCATCTCGCTGCGCATCTTCGTTCAGGCCGGTAGCAGGGACGAGGCGCTGCGTCAGATCGAGCCGGTCGAGCAGACCATCCGCACTCGATTGGGCGAACTCGTCTTTGGGGCCGACGACGAGGACTTGCACGACGTTCTGCTGCGGCTGCTCGCCGGCAGGAAGCAGACGCTGGCCGTGGCCGAGGGAGTCAGCGGCGGACACCTGGCCGCGAGACTGACGCAGGTTCCGGGAGCAAGCGCCTGGTTTCGCGGCGGCGTCATCGCCTATGACGACGCCTCGAAAGTGAGGCTCCTGGACGTGCCTTCCCAGTTGATCGAAGAGCAGGGCCTCGTCAGTGCGGCGGTGGCGGAAGCGATGGCGGCGGGTTGCCGCAAGCTGATGAACGCGGACCTGGCCATCAGCACGGTCGGAATCGCGGGGCCAGGCGGCGGCAGCGAGAGTCATCCGGTCGGCATGGTGTTCGCGGGATTGGCCTGGGAGGGCGGGACCGCCTCACGGGCGTCGAACTGGACGGCGAGTCGCGGCGAGGTCCAGAGCCGGACGGCGAAAATGGCCCTGAACCTCGCTCGCCTGCATTTGCTGCGCGACCGCTGACGAGTCGCGGCGCGTAAGTTGTCGCGGCGCGTCAGCGTTCAGAATCCTCCGGGGAGGTTCTGAGCGATATTGAGAGCCTCAGCGGGTGTCGATTTCATGATATCGACGGATGCCCCAGGAGACTTGCGGGCCGCTTCGCTGGCGGCAGCGCGGAGCAAGCGTTTGTCCACCTCGTTGGTAAGCCAGCGCGAACCGACGATGCCGACCAGGACGCCGCCGACGAGGGCGGACAACGGCAAGTCGATCCGGTCGCTCAACCCCTTGTTCGCGAAAGAGCCATAGAGGCCCCAGGACACGCACGCCGCCACCGCTCCTGAGAACACGTTGCCGAGAAACCCCGGCCGGATGATCGTCGCCTCGCCGCTCCTCTGCTTTTGCGGCAGCAGAAAGCCATTGTCGCTCAGGAAGGCGTTGACGAAGCCGCCCACCGCGCCGGCCGCGCCAATCAGCAGCAGGCAAATCCAGACTTCCATGAGGCGATCCTTTTCATCGGTTGGACGCGGCTCGGCCGGCCGCTCGCTTGTTGCCCAGACCTCGCGATTCGGGTAGTATCATACCCATACCCGGACCACAAGCAATCGAAATGCTCCTCTCATGAACAACTCCCCGTCCCCCTCCGATACGGTGATATCATCCACCGAAATTCTCCTCGACACCCTCCTGCGCGAGATGGAGCAGAGCTGGGAGGAATGGCTGCGCCAGGGACGGCCGGCGGATCGGCGGCCCGCGCTGGTCGAGAGCTGTCTGGAGCGGTTTTCCGACCCGCGCAACGTCGAACCGCTTGTGGTGCTGCGTCTGATCCGGGCCGAATTCGCCTTGCGCGAGCGCTGCGGGGACAAGCCCTCGTCGGAGGATTACGCCCGCCGCTTCCCCGAGGCCGTCCGGCAGGCGGAGGGCGGCGTCTTGCTGCTCGGGGTGCCCGCGATGACAACCGGTCCTCAGCACGCAGCGGTCAGCACGGTCTCTCCCAAACCGGAAACCCTGATGGAGTCGCTGGGCATCCCCGTGATCGTGGGCTACGAAGTCCTCGAAAAACTTGGAGAGGGCACCTACGCCGTCGTTTACCGGGCCCGCCAGGTCCTCTTCGAGCGGGACGTCGCCCTCAAGGTCTTCAAGGGAGCAATCCGCTCCAGCGATGCCCTCGAGCAATTTTTCTTCGAGGCTCGCGCCGTGGCCCGCTCGAAGCATGCCGGCATCATCGACATCTTCGACGGCGAGGCCGATCACGACCCTCCCTACCTCGTCATGGAGTATGTCAAGGGTCGCTCGCTTTGGGAGCGGATCAACAACGGAATGCTGTTCGCGCCGGACGAGGCGGCGCAGTTGGTCGAGATAATGGCCCGCGCGATTCACGTCGCCCATCAGTGCGGCATCGTCCATCGCGATCTCAAGCCCGCGAACATTCTGCTGACGGAAGCCGGCCTTCCCAAGGTCGCGGATTTCGGCCTGGCGGGCTTGCGGGCCGACCACGGCATTACCAAAGCCGGCCAGCCGGTCGGATCGCCTCTGTGGATGTCGCCCGAGCAGGTCCAGGGTAAGGAACCAAGTCCCTCGATGGACGTTTATGGGCTGGGCGCGGTCCTCTATCACATGCTGACCGGCCGGCCTCCCTTCCTGGGCGCGACCCCTCAGGAGGTTTGCGCCAGCATCCTCAACGATGATCTGTTCCCCGTGCGCCTGTTCGCTCCGAAGGTCGATCGCGACCTCGAGGCGATCTGTTTCATGTGTCTGCGACGAGCTTCCGAAAAGAGATATTCGTCCGCTGAGGCACTCGCCGAGGACCTGAAGCGCTTCCGGGAGAGGAGGCCGGTGCAGGCGAGGCCGTTGAGCTTCCCCGTGCGAGCGGTCAAGTGGGTGCGACGCAATCCCTTGCCGACGGCGCTGGCGCTGGCCTTGATTGTGGCGGCCGGCCTGGGCGTGTTCCTGGTCAACGAGAAAACGGTCTCCGACCTGAAGGACCAGAACGCATATAAAGCCCAACGCCTGGTCGAGGAGACGCAGAGGCACGCCGACGAAACTCAGAAGCGCTCGGCACTCATCAGCGAGTTCTTTCGGCAGAACCGCAAGCAGGTCGTGGAGTTGGCCAACGAACTGGCGCGGCGGGCGTCTCCCGGAGAGAACCGGCAACGGCGGACTCACGAACAAATCCTGGCGTACTACAAGAACGTGGCAAGCCAGTTGGAGGGCGAACCGAGTCTGGAACTGGCCCTCATCTACGACGAGTGGGGCGAGCTGGCCAAAATCTTCGGCTTCACGGAGCAAGCCGAGTCGCGCTTCGCCAGGGCCGCCGACATCTTTCGGATCCTCGTGCAGGCGTCCCCGGACGACAGAGAGCATCGGACGAAGTTGGGAGTCACGCTCCGCCAGCGAGGGATCCTTTTGCTCGAGTTGGGCGATCCCCAGAGCGACCCCCGGCGCCGCGCATCGCTGCTGGGGCAGGCAGAGCAGGAACTCGAGGAGTCCCGGAAGGTATTTGAGCCTTTGACCGTGGAACGCCCCAATAGCCTGTCCTATCGGCTGGGACTGGCCGAGGCGCTGCATTCCCTGGCTCTCGTCTACGACGCCCGGCTTGATCGCGAGAAATGCCTGGAGTATCACGCCGATGCGATCCGGCATCGCAAGCTCGCGCTGGCGGCGGCGTCCAAGCGGCGCTTCACGGAATTCATCCACGAGGCCAAACGCGACCTGGCTCGGAGCCACGGCTACCGCGGCGATGTCTACGTTGCACGCGGCCAGTATCCCGAAGCGGAAGAGGATTACCGCGAAGCCAGACGACTTCGCTCTCAACTCGTTGAGGCGCTCCCCGCCGATGCCTCCGTTCGTTTTCAGAACGCGCGCGGCATCGCCAACATGGGACGCCTCCACGATAACCAGGGACAGGCCGACCGTGCCATCCGCGAGTACACCAAGGCCGTCGAGGAACATGAAAAGATTGTGACGATGGAGCCTGCCGTCACTGAGTATCGCCGCGATCTCGGCTTCGACTCACTCACCTTGGCCGAACTGCAACTCGATGGGAACGACGCCGGCAAGGCGCGGCCACGTCTGGAACGCGCGAGACTGGAATACGTCTTGCTTGGGGCCGAACAGAGCGGGCCTGGATCACCCGACCGTATGGGACTCTTTCGCTGCCGCGTCAACCTCGCGAAGGCTTCTCTGGGACAAACACCCCCCGACCTCGCCGGCGGCAAGGCGCACCTCGAAGAGGCGGAAAAATTCCTGAGCGAGTCCGGCGATGCGAGCCTTCCCTCCTGGGCGCTTTACAACGCCGCGGTGCTGCACGCTCTGAAGTGGAACTTTGAAGCCGTGGGAAAACGAGAATCCGATTTGACCTCCGCCGACCGCCAGCGTCGTCAGGAGACGGTGGCAACCGTGAAGAGCTTTCTTGCTCGGGCCAGGGAGCGCGGCTTCACGAACGACATGCGCGTGCGGCGGGAGATTGCCTTCAAGCCGCTTGCCTCTTTCCTCGAATTCAAGGAGAGTTTTCGTCCGGCGAAACACTAAGAGTCTATTTCCCCGCCAAGCCGCCAACGGCAGGACGCCTCGATCGCGCTGGACAGCGCGGTTCCTTGTTGGCACCGGGATACAAACAGAGGACAATCACCGTGAGGTGAGCCTGTTCGCGTTTTCCTGGCCTGCCCCGAGAGTCATCGCCCGGGGAGCCTTTTCATGAAGAGTACTCCCGACGACAAACACGAACGGACGACCGACTGGCAGCGCTCTCCCGCGCCCGCTGGAAACCTCGAGCCGTCCGACAGGCACGACTCCGTGATGGAGACGGGGATCTATGGCTTTCAACCCGCTGAGGCGGAGTCGTCGCCGACCCTCGCCGACAGCCAACAACCGCAGGACCTGCCCCAGGCATTCGGCCGCTACGAGGTGCGTGGCTTCCTCGGCCGGGGCGGCTTCGGCACGGTCTACGTCGGACACGACACTCAACTCGACCGCAAAGTGGCCATCAAGGTCCCTCATGGCCTCGCACCTGAACACACCGGCCTGTCCTTTCTCGGCGAAGCACGCCGTCTCGCCCAGTTGCGCCACCCTGGCATCATCGTGGTCCACGACATCGGCCTGCAGGACGGCCGGCTCTACATCGTGACGGACTTTCTCGATGGCGTCAGTCTGCGCGACTGGATCAAAAAAGGCCCTCTCTCCCCGGCCCAGGCAGTGGAAATCGTCGCCAGGGTCGCCGACGCCTTGATGCACTCGCACGCGCAGCGGATCATCCACCGGGACGTTAAACCGGCGAACATCATGTTGACCGGCGACGCCATCCCCGTTCTGGTCGATTTCGGCCTTTCACTCAGCGACGTCGATGGCCTGGGGTCGGAGCAACGCATCCTTGGCACTCCCGCTTACATGTCGCCGGAGCAGGCCCAGGGACTGGCCCACCGCATCGACGGACGGACCGACATCTTCAGTCTCGGCGTGGTGCTGTATCGTCTGCTGTGCCAGCGGTTGCCGTTTGCCGGGGATTCGGTCGGGGAAACGCTGCGGCGAATCATCGAGGACGATCCCCAGCCGCCGCGCCAAATGGTCCCCGACCTGAGCGCCGAACTGGAGCGCGTCTGCCTGAAAGCGCTCGCCCGACGCATCGAAGATCGCTATACGACGGCGCGGGACTTTGCCCTGGAGTTGCGCCGGGCCGTCCCGGCGGCTGGGACTGCTTCAAGCAGCGCAAGCGATGTGACCACCCAGGCTGAACTTCCCCTCCGAGTTCGCCCAGCGGCCGAGCCGGAGCGGCGCCGGCTCACGCTCCTGCTGTGCAACTGCGAAATGGCTGACTCGACGTCCTCGCTCGATTCGCTCGACCCGGAAGACCAGCACGCCGTGCAACGGCTCTTCCATCGGTTTTGCACCGAAGTGGCGGCCCGGTTCGGCGGCACGATGCTGCCCTCGACGGGACGGGAAGTCTTCGTCTGCTTCGGTTACCCGGTTGCCCATGAAGACGCGGCCTTGCGGGGCGTGCGTACGGGCGTGGCCCTGCTTCAGGAACTGCCGCGATTGAATGAGCAGTTGTCGTCCGAGATGGGCGTGCGGCTCGCGGTCTGGGTCGGCATTCACACCGGGCAGGCGGTGGTCGGCGACGGGGACGCCTCCCGGAGCGAGGGCATCTCGATCGTGGGAGAGGCTCGCAACGTGGCCATACGCCTGGAGCCGCTGGCCGAGTTGGGCGCGGTGACCATCACCGGCGCGACGCGCCAATTGACGCAGGGCTTCTTCACCTGCGAAAGCCGAGGGACACACGCCGTCAAGGGCATGACCTCTCCGCTCGAACTGTTTCGAGTCCTGGGCGAAACATCGGCCCAGCACCGCCTGGAAGTTGAGGAGCCGACGGGGTTGACGCCCCTCATTGGCCGGGACACCGAAGTATCGATTCTGCGCGATCGCTGGGAACAGGCGGCGGAGGGCATGGGCCAGGTGGTGCTGCTGATCGGCGAGGCCGGACTCGGCAAATCGCGCCTGGTTCGTGAATTGAAGGACCATGTCGGGCAGAACAGCGACACTGGGGAGTTGTCGGTGATCGAGTGGCGCTGCTCGCCATATCACCAGAATAGCAGCCTCAACCCGGCGAAGGATTTCCTGGGCCGGCTCCTTCGCTTCGGCCCCAGCGACACTCCGGGGGAACGACTCCAGCGCCTGGCCGCGCACCTGGAGCGGTTGGAGATGACCGATCCGGAGACGCTGGCCCTGTTTGCCGGCCTGCTGGCAGTCCCGACGGATCGTCAGCCCACTCCAACTCTGAGTCCGCAACGGCTGCGCGAGAAAACCCAGGAAGTCCTGCTGGACTGGCTCGACGCCTGCGTGAAACTCCAGTCGGTCCTGTTCATCGTCGAGGACCTGCACTGGATCGATCCCTCGTCGCTGGAACTGCTGGGGCTTCATGTGGCCCGGGGCTTCAACGACCGCATCCTGACGCTGCTGACCTTCCGTCCCGAGTTCGAGACGCCCTGGAAAAGCAAGGCCCACCAGACGCAAATCGCCCTCAACCGTCTGAACAAACGGCAGATCGCCGACATGATGCGCCGCAAAACGGGCCGGGATCAATTGCCGCAGCGCGTCATCGAGGAGGTGGCCGCCCGGACCGATGGCATTCCGCTCTTTGTCGAGGAATTCACCAAAGTGCTGATGGAGGCTCCGGCGGTGCAGGAGTCCGATAGCGATTCGACGGCGTCCGCGGTGCTCAAGCTCCAGGAGATTCCGGCAACGCTCGAAGACCTGCTGATGGCCCGCCTCGACCGCATGGCCAGCAACCGCGAGGTGGTTCAGTTTGGGGCCACTCTCGGACGCGAGTTCAGCTACGAGTTGTTGCGGGCTGCCTGTTCCTTGGACGAGCCGGCCTTGCAGGCGGAACTGGCCAAGCTGGTCCACGCGGAGTTGCTCTTTATGAAAGGCCGGCCGCCGCGGACCAGCTACACGTTCAAACACGCCCTGATTCAGGACGCCGCCTACCAGTCGATGCTGAAGAGGAAGCGGCAGCAGGTTCACAAGAAGATTGCCGGCGTCCTCGTGGCCCAGTTCTCCGAATTGACCCAGACCGAGCCGGAACAGGTGGCGCGGCATTATGCCGAGGCGGGGCTGGTGGCCGAGGGGACGCCCTACTGGCTGAAAGCCGGGCTGCGCTGTCAGGCGACTTTCGCCAACACCGAGGCCATTCGCCATTTCATGCGCGGGTTGGAGTTACTGGCCACGCTGCCGTCGTCGCGCGAGCGCGACGAGCAGGAACTGGCCTTCCAGGTCCCGCTCGGCGTCGCCCTGTTCAGCGAGCGTGGCTACGCCACTCCGGAAGTCGGCCCCATTTTCGAGCGGGCGCGCACACTCTGTCTTGACGTCGGCGGTCCGTCCCGTCTCTTTTACATCCTGTGGGGCATCTGGGCCTGGCGGATCGTGCGCAGCGAGTTGGCCCTGTGCGGGCAACTCGCGAAGGAGATGCTGACTCTGGCGGAAAGTCTGAACGATGACAGCTTCCGCGCCGAGGCCGACTACCTTCCGCAGGTCAACGCGCATTATGGTGGCGATTTCGTCACCGCCCGCAGGCACGGTGAGGAGTCGATCGCGCTGCAGGAGCCGGCGGGATGTCGCGTTCATGCGCAGGGGACCGGCCAGAACTGTTCCGTGACAGCGCGGAATTACCTGGCGATGACGTACTGGAGCCTCGGCCACGTTGACCGGGGGCTGGCCCTGGCCCGAGAGACGGCCGCGCTGGGCAAGGAGTTGGGGCATCCGTTCACGCTGTCCTTCGCCTATCACCACATCGCCCAGGTCCTCTTGTGCAGTCGTCTCTGGGACGAGGCGCTGGCGCTGGTGGAGCAGGCGCTGGTCCTGGCCGAGGAGCAGGGGTTCAAGTTCTGGTATGCGTCAGCGACGATCCATCGCGGCATCTGCCTGGCTCAACTCGGCCGATCCGACGAGGGGTTGGCCTTGATGCACTCCGGCCTGGACGCCTTCAAGGGCAGTGGAGCGAGCCTCGTCGTACCGATCTATCATGCTTTTCTTGGCGACGTCTATCTGCGGCGCGGGCAACACGTCGAAGCCCTGAAAAACCTGGAGGAGTCGTTCGCCTGGGCCAATCGGTTCGGGCAACTCTGTCACGAGAGTGAGACGCACCGGCTCAAGGGCGAGGTGTTGCTCGCCCATTCGGAGCCGCGCCAGACGGAGGCCGAAACGTGCTTCCAGCAGGCGATCGAGGTCGCCCGCCGCCAGCAGGCGAAATCCTGGGAGTTGCGAGCCACGATGAGTCTGGCCCGTCTGTGGAGCAAGCAAGGACGATGTGCCGAGGCGCGGACCGCGCTGGAAGCGGTCTCCACATGGTTCACGGAGGGGTTCGACACGCCGGATCTGAGAGAAGCGAAGGCGATGCTGGCTGAGTGGTCATAATCCGGTGCTTGAGAGAATCGGGGCAGGTCATTCGCCTGGTCCAGTCGTCCGGCCGAGGGCGATGTCGAACTCGCTGATGAGCGGCGTTCGCATCGCCTGAATCGCGAAGCCGAACGCTGCGACGATGACGGCGGCCGGCATCAACGGATCGGCCGTCTCATGCGATCCCGGCTTGCCCACCAGGACGCTGATGACGCAGTACAGCACGGCGAAGGGACAGAGCCAGCCCGCCAGCACCAGCGCCGCCGATGGCCGGCTGCCATTCAGCACCCACACCAGCCCCCCCACTCCAGCGATCGTGAACGCCAGGAAACTGCTCCACTGATACTCGAACTGGCCGTTGATGAGGATCAGGTAGACGCAAATCAGCGTGCCGACCGACAGGAAGAAGATCGTACTCAGCGTGTTGAGGATCGCCAGCCGGCTGTTGACCGTCCGCAACGCGACGTGGACGCCGAGGAATATCGTGAAGGCCATCAGCACCAGCGCCGAGCCGACGAGACAGGCGAACGCCTCGAAACTGCGCGACACTTGCAAGTGCTCCGCTCCTTCGGGCGGCCTCGCCAGCAGACTGCTGCCGGGACGGAAGAAGTCGAAACAGGCGTAAACGACGATCAACAACAGCGGCGGAAGCAGGAACTCCTTGGCGTTGTAGACGATGCCGGCAAGCTTGCCGTAAACGAACTCCTTCGGCGTCAGATCGGTGACGAGCAGCAGATCGAGCGCGCCGAGGTCGCGCTCGGACGTGATGGCCGTCGCCGACTGGGCCGCCAGCAGGAGCAAGCTGAGAATGCCGAGCGGCACCAGGCCAAAAGCGGCCGCGAAGGAACCGGGGTTGCCTCCGGCGAACAGAGGGCGCAGCGCGTAGTAACAGATCAGCCCGGCGACGAGGAAGTAGGCGAGTTTCACCAGCAACGGACGCCGGCCATAAGCCCGCGTCTCGGTCTCGCGCCAGAGGATCGGGTTCTCGCCGACCTCGCGCACGGGTCCGGGAGCAGCGTGGATGTCACGGCGTTTCTCCCTGTCCTCGCCGGTGTCCTCTTCCTTGTGTTCGCGCTGCATCACCGGCTCACCGCTGGGGTTCCAGACGCGCAGTTTGCGAATGGCCCAGACGTTGATGAGCAGCCCGATGCTTCCCATGACTGCCGCGAAGCCATACGCGGGCGGCAGCAGAGCGAAATCGTCCGGCGGTTGCAGGACGCTGTCGAGGGCCTCGAATGGATCGATCCAGGCGCGGGCCTGTTCCATCCAGCCGCCCGGCTCCTCGCCTGCCAGCAGGGGCAAGCCACGCGCCAGGATCAGATAGAGGACGAGGACCAGGACCGTCAGGGCCAGGGCGGGGAAGGTCTTGTCGCGTCCCAGGGCGACCAGAGTGCCGACGGAGCCGGCGACCAGCGTTGTCGCTAGCAGGACGGCGACGGCCTGGGCCACCTGTTCGGGAGCGACGCCGCCGAGGAAGATGGTCAGCATCAGAAACGGCAGGACGCCGCCGAGGAAGAACAGGATCGGCAACAGGCTGCCGAGCAGCTTGCCCAGGACGATCTCGGTGGAGCTGAGATCGCTCAGAAGAAGCAGGATGAAAGTGCGGCGATCTTTCTCCTGCGCGACCGCGCTGGCGGCGCTGAGCGCGGAGAAGAAGAGCAGCAGGACGAGCTGGACGAAGACGCTGAGGCGAAAAAGGAGAGGGCCGAAGCGTCCGGTGTCGTAGAGGGCGGCGCTCTGATTCCAGCCGACGGTCGCCTGCCAGGCGGTGAGGCCGAGAACCCAGAGCAGTCCGAGGTAGGCGGCGCGGCCAACATAGTGCTGTGGCCGGCGCGGTACAGTCAGCGCCTCGCGATTGAAGATCGGAC
>JBBRIK010000031.1:0-12762 GCA_038221045.1 Gemmatales bacterium | reverse complement strand
GACGTCGTCACGGGGGTCGAGACCCGCGTCCTCGTCGAGCTTTGGCTTCTTCTTCGGCTCCGGAGGATTGTCCGGCTTCGTTTCCGGTTTATCGGGAACCACGTCGGGTTTCTCGGGCTGATTCTTCTTCTTTTTCTTCAGGCGCACAGGCGGATCCTGCGTGTCGCCGGCCAGCGGCGGCTCCGCGATCGTCCAGCCCGCGACGAGGAAACAGCCCAGCACACAGGCAGTCAGGAAGCGTTTCATTTCTTCTTTCCCTCCTCCTTCTCGTCCGTCTTGCTGTATTCCTCGATCAGGTCGGCGATCGACTTCTGCTCGCGCTGAAGCCCTTCGACTTCCTTCTTCTCCGCGTCGGTCAGCTTCGCGGCGTCAGGATGCGTCTTCGCGAAGTCCTTCGTCTGCTCGTTGACCTCGGCTTGCATCGTCCTCAGCAATTTTAGCTGAGCCAGCGGCGGAATGCCATCGCCTGCTGGACGACTTTGCTCACCGCCGCCTCCCTGGTTGGCACCGCGCGCCGGACGGGCCTGTTCGCCGTCCTCCATCTTCAGGGCATCGACCAGCGCTTGCAAGCGCCTTTGAGCCTGTTTCTGGAATCGCTCGCCCTCGGCCGCAGGTGTCGTTTCCTCAAGCTTCTCCTTCATCGCTTCATAGTGACGGTCAAAGGCGTCCACGGCGAGTTTCATCGCATCGGCCGCTCGGCGGAGTTGGCGGGCGAACACCTCCGCTGATGCCAGGTCGCGTTCCGCAAGACCGAGCGATTCTTCCGCCAGGCCGCGCTGCGCCTCAGCGTCGTCCTTCAGACTGGAGCGCAAGTCGCGTTTCCATCCCTTCTTCTCCAGGACTTCCTTGTGAATGCGAGCCGTCTCCGCGACCTGTCTATCCTGCCTCTCCTTCAGGCGTTTCAGCACGTCGGCCACGCGCGCCAGTTGCTCGCGGGCCAACTCTTCCTCCGTATTGTTGCGTGCCTTCTCGACCTCTTCCTTCGCATCGTCGAGACGGTCGAGAGCTTCTTCCTGCTGATCGTTGGGGGCCTCGCCGCGCTCCAGACGCTTGACGGATTCCTCCATTTGCTTGGCGGCCTGTTCGAGCGTCTGGCTGGCCCGCTCCGACCGCATCCGTGACAGCGAGCGGGACATCTCGCGCGTCTTCTCTTCGAGTTCCTTCTGCTTGCGCGCCAGTCGCTTGAGTTCTTCCTCACGTTCCTTCGGGTCCTTGAGCTTGTCGGCTTCCTTGATCTTCTTCTGGAGCAGGTCTTGCTCGTCGGCCAACTCCGCGAGGCGTTCCTCGGCTTTCTTCATCTCCTTGATGTTGCGGTCGAGTTCGGCGTCGCGGCGATCCTCCATCTTCTTGACGAGTTTCTGTAGCTCTCTGATTGCGCGTTTCTGTTCGCGGGCGGCGTTCTCGAGCTGGTTCTTCTCCAACTGTTCGTGAGCCGCCTTCATCTTGTTCGGGATGTCGCTGTCCTCAGCCTGCCTCAGCGCCTCGCGCATTTCCTCGGCCGTGGCCGGGTCCGCCGCCTTACGATCCTCACTCAGCCGGCGCATCTTCTCGGTCAACTGATCCATCCGCTCGCGCAACTTCTGCTGGGCCGCGACAGCATTATCGATCTGCGCCTTCTGCTCGGGCGTAAGTTTGTCCCTGCTCGTGCCGAGCATGTCCTCCTGTTTCTTCAACGCTTCGACTTCATCTTCCAGCCGCTGCTGCGCTTCGAGAAGCTGCCGGGCCTCGCCCTTGACCTCGCGCGTGCTGCTCCACGGCTCCATTTTCTTGAGCATCTCGCCCAGCGTCTTCTCGACCTCCTCCTGACGCTGCCGGGCGTCTTTGAGTCCCGCCTTGAGATCGCGTTGCTCGCGCTTCCGCGCCTCGGCCTGGGCCTGTTCGCGCAGCGACTTCGCCGCATCCTCCTGCTCCTTGCTCAACTGGAGCATCTCGCGTTCCTGCCCCGCCGTCTCGCGCTGCGTCTGTTTCTGTAGTTCTTTTCCCAACTGCTCGCGTTCCTGAGCGAGACGGTCCAGTTCCTTCGCTCTCTCCCTGGCGCGAGCCTCCGCTTCCGGCGACGCTGCCTGCTGGGCGTCCTGCTTTGCCTCATTGGCCAACTCGCGCAGACGGGCGGCCTGCTGATTCAACTGCTTCTTCTCTTCTTGCAAACGAGCGCGATCCGCCTCCGTCCTCGATTTCTCATTCGCAAGGCGTTCGAGCTGCCGGGCCTGCTTCTCGGCCCTGTCCGCTTCCTGCTCGAGCGCCTTGGAGGCACCGCTCTTCTGCTCCTCGGGGTTCTCCCCCTGCTTGCGCGTTTCGGTCAACGACGCCTCGATCTGCTGCAATTCCTCGCGTCCAAGGCGTTCCAACTCCCGGCGAACAGCCCCCAGACGCTCCTCGACTCCCGAACCCTCCACCTCGTTTTGCTTGAGGGTCTCGAGCGCCCGCTCCACGCGTCCCTTGAGGGATTCCTGGCCGGCAGCTTCGAGGCGTTCACGGATGAGCTGTTGCTGCTGTTCGATCCGCGCCAGTTCCGTCTGATCGTCCAGGGTGAGCTTTTTGGTCTGGGCGACCCGATTCTCAATCTCGTTGACCTTCTTGCTGGCCTCGCGCTGAAGGTTGCGAATCTCCTGCATGTCCTGCTGAATCTTCGCCTGCTCGCGATTGAGGGCGATATCCATGGCCGATCGGCTGACGATGTGAATCTCGATCTCGCTCGACATGCCCGGCAGTTTATCGACCGTGACGTTGTCGTGATCGTCGGCCACAGCGCGGATCGTCACCGTGTCGCCTTCCTTCAGCGGCGCGCCGTCGGGATGCCTGATCGAACTGAGGGCGAGCGTCCCATCGATGAGGACCTCCGCCGGCCGGGCCTTGCCAGCGACGACGGCGAGGGCGGAGCCCGTCAGGGCGCGGACCGCGGGAGAGTAGGCCGACTGCGGCTCGGCCAGCGTGATGTGGCGGAAGGGCGCATCGGCGTGGCAGCGATAATCGAGCCAGACGGAGCGAATGCCATAAATGGGATCCTGGACCATGACGCGCAACGGCAACTTCGCGGCGGGCAACACTTCGAGGCTCTCACGGAGAGGGTTGGGCCGTTCGAGAGTGACCAGCGGCGATGGATCGGGCCGGATGCGCAATTCGTAACTGCGCTGACTGCCGAGTCCCGTGTCGTCCTCGAAATGAATCGAATAAGTGCCGCTGAGCCGGGGCATGAAGAAGATATGGAAGCTCTTGCGATCCTCGGCAAGCGTGGCGGGATGGCGATGGGTGACGTCCAGGGTCGCCGCCGTCGCGGTCAGCAGCGTGGGAACGCTGTCGGCCCCGAAAGGCAGCAAACACGCGGTCTGTTTGAGGGTCGATGGTTCGGGATGATATTCGAGCCAGGCGGCCCGCAGCGGCACATTGGTCGCCGCGTGGAGCGTGGCGACGGTCCCCGCGACGGCGTCGATGGAACCGGAGCCGGGGGGAAGGTTGTGAGGCTTCAAATCGGTGTAGTCGGGATAGCGGAGCAGCACTTGCGGCGATCCATGTCCCTTGTAGTTTTCGAGGGTCGGCGCGGGCGCGACCTCGACGCGGAACCATTCGCTGACTGCGTCATTCGCCCGGACCTGGAATCGGAAGTTGCGCGTCAGCAAGCCGGCGCGGAGGTTGGCCAGAAGGACGCCGGTGTGGCCATCCGTCTTGACGACCTTGCACTCGTGTTCGATCGGCGAGGAGCCATCAAGACGATAGACGACGAAAGCTTTTTCGGGAATGACGCCGGTGAGCGTCCCCTTGACCTCGAAGCCGTCATTTCGGCCAATCCGCGTCCGGTACGGCTCCAGTTCGAGGACGGTGGCGTTAGGCCAGGAGTGAGTGCCGAAGGGGTCAGCCAGCCGGGCGAAGGCGGTCGAGACGATGCCCGGAAACACGAGACAGAGGAGAGCGGCGGCCAGACTGGTGACGATTCCCGCGATGCCGGCGGTGCGCATGCCGCGTGTATCGACGATGCGGTTGAAGTCGCAGCCGTCCGCCTTCTGCATGGCCCGCCGTGCGGCCTCGCGTTTGAGCGCGAGCGACTCTTTCGCCATCGAGCCCGGCTCGCCCGAGGTGGCCTTGCGTTCTGCCTGTTCGAGGAACTGGATGGTGCTGGCGAGTGCATCGTTGAGCGAGGGGTAGCGGTCCTCGACGCGCAGAGCGAGTGTCAGGTCGTCCATGCGTGTGAGCAGCGGGCGCAAAAGATAGACGAAGGCGAGAACTCCCGCGCTGCTGAGAAGGGCCACGAGGACGAGGGCGCGCAGGAGGGCGGGCAGGTGCCAGGCCCAGTCGGCCACACCAACCGTGGCCACGGTCAGCAGCACCAGGACGAGCAGCCAGCCGACGCCGCGAACGGTGACGACGAGGCGAAGACGTCGCCGCAGGGCTGCGAGTCGTTTGCGGAGTGGATTGTTATCGAAGGCCGAGCGCGTCGGTTTGGCCATTGCAAACCCCACTATGCTGCTTGTGTCTGAGCGGTTCTCTCCGCGAAGCCGCAAGCGCTTGATAACCCCTCGATCATAACAAGTAATAACGCCAACACGACACCCAATTCACTGTTCACCACCCGCTGCTTGCTGCACCGCCGGCATCAGATCGTTCAGTTCCTCGATCCGCAACATCCGAATGTCTCGCACCGAGGCGGCGAACCAGGGAAGGCTCTGCGTCAAATCGATGGCGGCCAGGACGCAGGTGACCGCCGTGACACTTTCACCTCCGAAATAGACACTCCCTTGTTGCCAGTTGAACCCATGCCGTTGCAGAATGCGGCGGATTTCCAGGTAGGCGTTGTTGTAAGGATCGCCATAGTTCGCGCGCAGTTGCTCGATGTCCATGTCGAAGGCGACGGCGTACACACGGCCTCCATTCCTGAATTCGCCCGGAAGCCCCTGGCGAATCTGAGGGTGAGCGTCCTTCACGATTCCGACACTCATTACCGTCTCCTCTGAAATGCCCCACTCACAACAGATGATACCGCTTGCGCAGCACCCATTCGACGCCGAGGAACAACAGGGCCATCACCAGCAGCAGCGCATGATTCCATAGCGTCCAGGGGCCTCCGGGAGCGTGCGTCGTCACTCGGGAGCCGTTCGGCAAGTCGTCGAGCAACTTCTCCGCGTCCGCCAGGGTGTAGAATCCGCCGTGCGTCTCACGCGCCGCCGCCTCCATCTCGACCTGGTTCATCTGAACCATCTGCATCTCGCCCGGGGGCGCGATCACCTTCGTCTCCGCGCGCACCACCTGCTTCACCGCCGGTTTCGCCAGTGTGAACTCGTAGCGCCCCTCCGGCGTCTGCGTCAGCACTCCCTCGAACCGCGCCCGGCTGCCCTCGACATGGGACAGCTTCATCGTCCGCCGCTCCGGAATGTCCCTGTTCCAGGCGATCACGCGCACGTCGCTGTCCGCGGCCCGAGGCTTCTCCTCATCGGGAAAACGAACCATTACCTTGATCGGCTCGCCGCGCAGATAGTCGCCCTGGCGATCCAGCCGCAATTCGACGCGGTTCGATTGAGCACGCGCCAGATAGCGCACCGTCTGAATCCAGAACTGGTTGAAACGGGCCTCGTCCTCGCGGTAACGCCAGCGCCACGTCTCACTGAATCCGTAGAACATCGCGCGCCCATCACCGACAAAGTGCTGCACCACCAGCGGCAAGCGGCTCTCCTTGCCCGCCGCTCCCGCCATCTTTTTCGTCGGATGCACCACCAGCACCTCGGCGGCACGCTTGGGGGCATAGCCCTCCGCGTGCCAGTACATTTCCTTCAGCTTCTTCCAGATCGTCTCGTTGTCCTTCTCGTTGAAACTGAACACCGGATGGACCCGGCCCACGGCCGTCAACTCGGGCTGGAAGCTCTCCGTCCGTCCTCCCTCCGGCTCCTCCGGCGGGCGATCCACCTGAATATCGATCGGCAGCACGTCGCGCAGCGGCGAGTCCTTGAAGGCGTGCGGCGCATGACGCTCCCCCGCCATCATCAGCAAGCCGCCGCCCTTCTCGCGCACAAACTCCGCCAGGTCCTTGAGGAACTGCCCCATCTTCGGATTATCGCGCGGAGCCGGATCGACGTCGCCCAGCAGGACGACATGGTAGGCGGAGAGTTCCGCCTTCGTCGGCAGATCGGCGAGGGCATTCTTGTCCTGCAACTGAAACTGCGGGGCCGCGTCCTGCAACCAGAACTTCAGCTCCATCGTCTTGTTGTTCTTGATCCGGTCGCTCTCGCGCTCCAGCAGCGTCTTCAAGGCGCGGAACTCCCAGCGAGCATAGCCCTCGACATAGAGGATCTTGATCGTCTTCGTCTCGGTGACTTCCACCGGACGCGACTGCTGATTGTTGTCCTTGTTCACCTCGTCGGGCTTGACATCGGTCTCGACAATGTAGATGCGATCGCCCGGCGTCGTGGGCCGATGTTCGAGCCGAACCTTCACCTGTTTGCCGGCCGGATCGGCTGCCACCACCTGCGACGCCAGTTCCTTGTCGCTGCCCTTCTCGTGGAGACGGACCTTGACCGAACTGACCTGATCGCCGTAGCCCTTCACCGCGACGTTGAAACGGAAGACGAGGTTGTCGTTGACGAAGACGTTGCTCGCGACTTCGAGGTCCGAGACGATAATGTCCCGGCTCTCGCTCGAGTCGCCGAGGCCGACGAAGAACAACGGCACCTTCAACTGGACCGCGTATTTCGACACCTGCGACAGGTCCTCTCCCTCCGTGGTGTTGCCGTCGGTCAGCATGATGAGGGCCGCCAGCGAGGAGCCACGGAAATCGTTCAGCACCTGACGCACGGCCGAGCCAAGCTGGCTGGAGTCGTGACGGGGATCCGCCGTCAGACCACGAATCGATTCGATCGTCTTCTCGACCTCCGCCTGCTGGCTCGCCGTCTCCAGACGGGCCGCGCGGGAGGAACAATGATAGATGTGGATCTTCGCCTGTCGCTCCGTCAGCAGACGGGTGATCCAGTCCTGATCGCCGCGCGTCAGCAGGGCCTGGGCGAGTTGCAGACGTTGCGGCTTGTCCAGGCCCGCGAGTTGTCCGAGCTTCTCGGCCATCTCCTTGACGTTCGGATTGCGGTAGACATCGGCCTCCGACATGCTCGCGGAATCGTCGATCAGGATGACGACGTCGGGCCAGGATTGCCGCTCGAAGAACATCTTCAACTGCGGCATCAGGATGATGAGCATCAGCAGCACCATTCCGACGCGCAGCCCGCACAGGACGATCAGGCGCATTCTCTGGGCCGCCGGCGTCGCCGGTCCCATCACTCGACTTTCCCGCCGATAGAGGAAGACCACCATCAGACACACGACGACGGCGAGCAGCGGCACGAGCCAGAGGTCGGCGCTCTCGCTCCAGAGATAGGGGCGATAATCGAGGCTCCAACGGCTGCCCTCGCCGGGCGCGGGGTCGGGAACCTGCATCAGCGCCTCAACGGCGCGGCGGAAACTGAGCGGCAGGAAGCCGAGGAAGTCGCCGGTGATGGCCGCGTGGATCAGCACAGCCGCCGCCCCCAGCACGAAGAGCGACAACAGCACGAGAGCGGTGCCGATTCCGGCCTTGAACCAGAAAGCGGCCGAGCCGGTCAGCCAGCCGGGCGTCGCCTGATCGCGTTCGTGAATGGCGCTGTAGTGGCCGAAGTACCAGGCGAGAAGACTCTCCCCCACCAGCAGCACGAAGGCCATCATCAGCAGCCAGTGAGCGATGCCGCTGCCCAGTTGCGGCTGGATGGGATCGCCGGTCGCGGCCAGGAGTTTCTTGCCGCCCTTGCTCGCCTCCCCAGGATCGCGAACGACCTGAAACTCCCACTCGGGATAGAGCGTGTGCAAGGCGGAGTCCGTCGTTCGGGTCAGATCGCTTTCGCCGCCCTGCACCTTCTCGCCGGCGGGAACGTTGACGACGTTGAGATACTCGCGCGGATGCGAACCGATGACGGCCCGATAGACCCCGCTCACGTCGGTGTCGCTCCAGCGCCACAAGGCCGTCTCATCGCGGGCCATCGTGCGGACTTTCTCCTCCCGGCCATCCGGCATCCTCAGGCTGACTTCCTTCTCGTCCGCGCCCGTATTGCCCGGCAGGTACTGTTCGATGGTCTCGCCGACAGTGGCGGCCTGTCCTCGCAGACGAGCCGCCGAGACCTGAGCGAGTACTTCCTGAGTCAGCCAGATGAAACTGCCCTTGCGCGGCCAGTCGCTCCAGTCGGTGTTGGCAGTCGTCGTAAACAGGGCGACTCGGCCTCGACTGGCCGGCACTGGCTGGCGGATCCGCTTCGTCTCTTTCTCTTCCGCGTCCCTGTCGCGCAGCAGCGGAGGCTGCCATTCGAGCAGGGCGGCCTCACGCTGATAGGCTGTCGCCTCGATGGGCTTGCCCGACTCGGAGCGGTCGAGCGCGGTGAGGAAGGAGAGGATGCGGCGCGGCGCGACACCCACCGATGGAGGCGGAGCTTCCGTGCGGACGAACTCCTGAAAGGACGTTTCGAGCAGGTTCTGGCGATGCGTCACCTGCTTGTCGAAGATCTCCAGCGGCTGCTGCTTCCACTCCCGATCCTCGGCCTGGAAGCGGAAGTGATGTCCCTTCGGCGCTTTCTGCCGGCCCAGCAGCCGCGCGGGCAGCAGTCCCTGGCCGTTGCGATAGAGGACGTCGTTGTACGAGGCCAGATCGACGTTGGGTCCGAGGAAGAAGACGAGACCGCCGCCGCGCAGGACGTGGGCTTCGAGTCGCCGTGCTTCCGCCAGGGTGAAGCGCGGCACATCGCACAGGAAGACGCAGTCGGCGGCGGACAGGTCGCCGAGTCCGGCGTCGGAGAAGTCGGTGGCCGACAGCTTCTTGGGCCTCAGCGGGGCGTCGGCGGGCGGCTGGCGGTCCTGATAGGGATTGAGGGCGTCGTAGAGATATTCAGTCGCCTGATCGTAAGGGTCGGCCGCCGGCTTGCCGTTGACGAGAAGGACGGGAACGCTGTCGCGGACGCGCAGCACCATGCTGCGCGAATCATCGAGGTCGAGCGCGTCGCCCTCGATGCTCATCTGCACGACCCAGTCGCCCGGCGTGTCGAAGCGGTACGAGAGCGACACGGGATTGTTGCCGTGGATGAGGCTGATCGTCTCCTGGTTGGGTTCGCGAAAGACGAACGGCTGATCGCCCGGCTTCTCGGCGGCCCGGCCGACGCGGAGAGTCACGCGCACCCCATTGGGCGTCGCCTCGCTATAGTTACGGATGACGCCGTCGAAGGTCACTTCCTGGCCTGTCAGCGCGACGAGCCGATCGTCGTGGAGGGCAAGGCGAACGATGGCGAGATTGGACGGCGGCTCAGGGTTCCCAACGTCGAGGAGGACAGTCCGGGCCTTCTGGCTGATACTCTGGAGTGCCTCGGTGACGTCTCCAGGTGTGGGCAGCACCCAGCTCGCCTTCTGCATGTCCGTGAGGAAGTAAACCTCCTTATCGACGAACTTGCCGGGCGACTTCTTGATCAGGTTGGCGACGGATTCGATGGTGCCGGCCAGGTCGCTGTTGCCGTGCGGCAGACGCAGCGCCTCTAGCTCGGAGGCAACGCGGGAGGAGTCTTCCGCCGGCCCGATGGCGATGCCGCCCGTGATGGTCCGGGGCGAGGACGCCATCAGCACGACACTGAAGCCGTCGCCGCGTTCGCTCTCCTTGACCAGGCGAAGGGCAAGCTGGCGGGCGCGCTCGAAACAGGTGGTGTCGCCGACCTTCAGGCCCATGCTCATCGAGCCATCGAGGACGATGATGCGATGGACCCGGCGTCCGCCGGGAGTGGTGAGGACGGTTCCCTCGGGAAGCGTTTTCGCCCAGATGTCTTCCGCCCATTTCGTGACGGCGGCCATCGCGAGCAGGATGAGCAAGACGATGAGGATACGGACCATCAGCAGGAGCAGATGTTCGACGCGAAGCCGGCGAGTGTTCTTCTTCTGGGCGGCCAGCAGAAAGCGCATGGCGGCCCAGGAGACGATACGATAGCGCTTGCGATTGAGCAGGTGGATGATAAGAGGAATAGAGGCAGCGCCGGCGGCGGTGACCAGCACCGTGAAGGGACCGCTAAAGAAGAATGCGAGCAAAGGAGTCAGCATGGAGGACGTCGCCTCGGCGCAGGGCTGGGGATCGTTCACCGTTTGTTAGCATACCTGTCATCGTCGTCGATGCCAACGGTTGACTGCCGCTTGCGGCCTGAAGAAGCCGCTCCCTTGCGGTCGCGGCTCGCCTGGAACCCACCGCTACGCGGCTTGGCATTGCGAGCCGCGACCGCACGGGTAACTCATCACTTGCCGTTCACCTTACGAGTTGATCCGCGAGGCGATGGACCGCGCGGCGGACAGCCTGCGCTGAGCCAATCGCGCGTGGTCCGGCGGGAGAATCAACCGAGCCGCGGCTGGTCATCATGGTCAATCACGGAAACGGTCCGCCGCACTTGTTTCGGCCCTCTTTTCGGCCTGAGTGAAGGGATTATGGAGGCCGATTGTAATTCGTTCTTGGCTGCGCAGCGCTCATCCGTTAACCTTGAACATGATTCGTTCATTAACTCGCTGCCACACCCCCGGTGGAGTGGAAAAGTGATCGCGGTGCGGAATGAGGGGGAGACTCAGAAGCGGGTCGGGGGAGCGTAGGCCGCTTTGGGTTTTGGTGCCTCATGGCGGAGCAGGTCGTGGCACGGGATCCGATCCGGATTTCATCGATCTGGGCGGCGTCCACCGGCGATAATGGAAGTCGTGTGACTCGTTGCAGACTCCCGAGAGCGTGACATGACTTCAGAAGATTGGATGTCGGCCTCCAATCCTCACATCCTGCTCGAGCCTCTCGCAGAACAGGCGAACGCGCGTCGCGTCCAGCTTTTCGCATGTGCCTGCTTCGCTCGTGCTGCCCGCTTGCTCGAGCATCCCCTCGTGAAGCCTGACCCCAAAGGCGACGCCCAGCACCTTCAAGCGTGGGTCTCCGAGGCCCTTCGGGTCTGCACCAACCACGCCGACGGGAACTCCTCGGATGGGGACTTCGAGGGGCCTCATGTCACGGCTTTCCTGGCCGAAAACGTGACGGCCCGCTTCGAGGCCGGCAAGGTGGGCGAATTGCACCACCTGATTGCCCTGGCCATGCGCTGGCTCGTGCAGACGGCCTCGCCGGACTCGCTGGTGGATTCCGCAATCGGCTGTGCCGCCGCTGCCGCGGAGACCTTTGGGGCGTGGGCGGTGTTGCAGCGGAACTCGGAGGAGGGACGGGACCGCGACGAGATCCGCAGAAGCGCCACCGAGGCGGAGGAGCAAGTCCAGGCGGAACTGGTCCGCGAGGTCCTTGGCAACCCCTTTGCCCCCGTGTCCGTGGAGCCGGGTTGGCAGACTCCCTTGGTGGTGACGATGGCCCGTTCGATCTATGAGGAGAACGACTTCCCCTCCCTTCCTATTCTCGCCGACGCGCTGGAGGAAGCCGGCTGCACCGATCCCGTGCTGCTCGCTCATTGTCGCGCCGCGGGGCCTCATGTGCGTGGCAGCTGGGTCCTCGATCTCCTGGCCAGCGACGACTTTCGACCCAGAGCCATCCCGAAGCCGGATCCCTGGTCGCGGCTGAGCCAGGAGCAGAGGTTGTGGCTGATCAAGATGCAGAGCGAGGCTCTGTTCCCGCCTGGAGTGCCGGTGAATGACGGCCGCTATCCAGCGGGCGTCGTTCGGCGTGTTCGCCTGGATCCCCTGGACATCGTCCGGCTGGCGATGAGCCAGCATCAAGCTCGGCTGAGGCGCAATGCGTGTCTGACGCTCGGAGGCATGTTCGCTGCCCTTGGGCTTCTGGCTGCGCTGGCGAGTAGCCTGATGGGCCTTGTCCTCCCGGGTGGGCTTGCCGTGTGCTTCGCCTTGCTGGCGGTCGAGCAACACAACGCGGGGAAGGACAGCAATGCCTCCGAAAAGGAAATAATCCAGGGGGTGATCGAAGCGCGTCGAACCGAGATAACGCTGCTGGGAACGCGGTTCGTCTTGCATATCAGCGGTGTGGATGTTGTTGTCCCGACGGACAGCTTCGAGAAGTTTCACAAAGGCGAGACGGTGCGTGCGGAAAGGACGAGCAACACGGGGGAGTTCCTGTCCCTCATGGCAACTTCCGAGGGAGCAGACGCCACTCCGCAAGACAGGACCGTTTACTGATGAGGGTGCCTGTCGAAAAAGCTAGAAAAAGCTACGGAGTCTGTCCCCTTTTCCTGGCCAGGTCGCTCTCTGCTGACTTCGGAATTCAAGCCGTTTCGTGAACCCGGTCGCTGGACCAGCTTCTCGGTCCCACCTTCGGCAACTGAGGGTCAAAAGAGCAACGGCTCGTCAGACTTCTTTTTCTTGTTCTTTTTGGCATGGCCGTTCACCGAGACCGGGCTGGCGTAGTTCAGGATGAGCAGTTCGGTAATGTCACGCTCCCCAGAGTTGAGGTTGATCTCCCGGCGGTTCTCGACCTGCTCCATGCGGTAGCCTGCGAAGAGGGTCCGCACCAATTCAGTGTCGCTGTTGCTGACGGCCCACCGCACCCCCCGCTCGTCTAATTCTCGACAGACAGCCGCCAGTCGGACGTGGTCATGCTCGCGGAACTGGTCCTTCGTGTAGCGGTTGAAGTCAGAATACCCGCCCAACTTGTAATAGGGAGGGTCCATGTAGCTGGACTCTCGCAGATTTATGTGAACAGAAGGTCACCATCTATTGGGCATTGGGGGGATGAAGTTGAAGGGGGTTCCTCCTATTCTTGAGGGTGTCAATAATCCTTAAGAGACAGGAGGTTCCCCCATGTGGACTATGATA
>JBBRIK010000030.1:0-12856 GCA_038221045.1 Gemmatales bacterium | reverse complement strand
ATTTTCTTGAGTTCGGCTTCGGAATAGTTCGCTCCCGAGAGCCAGGAGTCGGTCGAGACATAGAGATCGAGCCGGCCGCGATTGAAGACGTCGGCGAAGACGCAGCCGACCGACGACGCCTTGCGGCCCAGGCCCGCCGCCAGAGTGACGTCCTTGAACGTGCCGTCGCCGTTGTTGTGAAACAGAGCGCTCGTCTGCGACTGATAGCACGTCACGAACAGATCGTCGAAGCCGTCGCGATCGACGTCGCCGAACGCACAACCGAGACAGTGCCGGCCGGGCAGCAGTACGCCGGCTTCCTTCGCCACATTCTTGAAAGTGCCGTCGCCATTGTTGCGGAACAGATAGCAGCCGCCCTTCGGATTGGTGACGAACAGGTCCGGCAGTCCATCGCGATCGAAGTCGCACCAGGCGCACGACCGCGCCTCCGGCACGGCAACGCCGGCCTTCACCGTCACGTCCTCGAAAGTGCCGTTGCCCTTGTTGCGATAGAGCCGGCTCGCCCCCTTGCGCAGCGAGGTGATGTAAACGTCGAGATGGCCGTCGCGATCGAAGTCGGCGACAGCAGCGCCGGTGCCGTCGCCCTCGAACGATTCCAACCCCGATCCCTTTGTCACATCGGCGAACTTGAGGTTGCCGAGGTTGCGGAAGTAGCGGACGTGCGGCTTGCCGAAAGTGGGGATGATGATGTCGGGCTTGCCGTCGCCATCGAAATCCTCGACGGCAACGGCGTGCGGATTGGTGCCGCCGACGCCGGTGTTCTCGGCGATCTTTAGCCCCGACGCGGCAGTTACGTCGGTGAAGCGGGGTTTGCCCTGGGCTGGGGCATGGGCAGCGGCAACGAGAAACACGACGATGACCAGCCGCTTGCGGCTTAGCGGGATACGTCTCATTTCTACCTCACTTCTTCCCATCGAGGACAGGAATCGTCTTCGCATCACCGTAATACGCGACACCATTGCCGCCCTCGTCAGGTCCGACGAGATGCAGCAACTCGATCTCGTAGCCGAAGGCATTGTCCTTCGTCGCCCGGATCAGTCCGTGAAACATCCTCGCTTTGGGGTTCTTCGCGATCAGTGCCTGTGCTTCTTTGCTGAACGTCGCGGCCTGGGCGTTGATGAAGCCATAGATGTCGTAAGGCTGCTTCTTGTCCGCGAAGAGCTTGTGAATCGCGGCGTCGGCCTTGGCGCCCCATTTGTGAAACCAGTTGTTGACGTAGAAAACCTCCCACCTCCCCGGCGACGTCTCGACTGACAGCACGAAGACCGTGGCCATCTGCTTGTCGTCGAGTTTCAGGTCGTGGAACTCCGGCGGCAGCCGATCGACGCCCGAGACGCCGACCACCTTGACGCGAGGCTTCTTGCTCCAATCGACCTTGAGGCCGGTGTTCGTCGGTCCCATGCGCCAGTGATAGGCCGGCGTCGGCTCGCGCGAAATGATGCGCCACGTCTGGCCGGTCTTCTCCTCTTCGAGCAGGAACTGAAAATCGTCGCGCCAGTAGTAGGACTGCCAGTCGCGATAGGAGCGAAACGCGCTGGCCTTGCCGATCAACTCGACCGGCTTCGGCGGCGGTTTGTCCTTGTCGGCAGCCGCGCAGGTCAGCGGCAGTAGCAGAACGAGCAGGGGAGAGAAGCGTTGCATGGCAGAGGTTCCTACTTCTTCAGGGCTTCGGGAGGGGCCTTGCCGTTCCCTCCTCGTTCCCAGGCAGAGCCTGGCAACGAGAAGACATCAGCCAGGAGGCCATTTCATGTCGCGGCCGCCGAGCAGGTGCAGGTGCAAGTGCGGCACCGTCTGGCCCGCTCGCTCCTTGCAATTGACGACCAGACGATAGCCTTCTTGCAATCCCAACTGCTGGGCCAGCCGCAGCGCCACGAGATGCATGTGTCCCAGCAGCTCGCCGTCTTCATCGGTCAGGGCGTCGTGGGTCGCGATCACCTTACGCGGCACGATCAGGACGTGAACGGGGGCTTGCGGATTGACGTCGTGAAAGGCGATGCAATGATCGTCCTCGTGAACGATCTTCGCGGGGATCTTCTTCTCGATGATCTTGAGGAAGATATTGTCGGTCATCATGGCAGCCGTCTCACTCGGGTTGTGTCGCCGTGGCCCCGAGCGTACCATATTCCAAACTCGAACGCGCATCAATCATCGTGCAGGAGGCAGCCTGCGTATGGCATGGCTCATCGGCATCGACGAGGCCGGCTACGGTCCCAATCTCGGCCCGTTCGTGATGACCTGCGTCGCCTGGCAAGCGCCCGACGCCCTCGTCGGCGTCGATCTCTGGCACCTCCTCCGCGACGCCGTGCGCCGCCAGGGCGGCGCTGCCGACGACCGCGTTATTGTCGATGACTCCAAGGCTGTTCACAGCTCCTCGAGTGGACTGTCGGCTCTGGAGACGAATGTCGCCGCGGCGCTGTTGCCCTGGCTGCTGGACTGCTCCGTCTCGCTGGCGCAATGTGTCGAGCGCGTCTGTCCCTCCTCGCATCCCGGTCTGTTCGGCGAGCGCTGGTACGACGGCAAGACTGCCCTGCCGACGTCGCCGCCGGACGGACTCGCCGCCCGCGCGGATCGCCTTCGCCGCGCCGCCGAGACAGCGGAGATTCGTCCCGGTCCAGTGCGGAGCGTCGCCATCTGCGCTCCGCGTTTCAACGCGCTGCTCGACGAGTGGGGCAGCAAGGGAGCCGTGTTGGCCGTGGCGCTGAAAGAACTGCTGCGCGGAGCCTGTGCGGAACTGGAGGGCGACGAAGCCCTGCACGTCTACGTCGATAAGCACGGCGGTCGCAACACCTATGCCGCCATGCTGCAAGACGCCCTTCCCGAGGGCATGGTCATCGTCCGTCAGGAGGGAGCGTTGCGCAGTCATTACGAGGTCGTCGGGGCTTCAAGGCCGATCCACATCACGATTCAGCCGCGCGCCGACGTCGAGCATTTCGGGGTCGCTCTGGCGTCGATGGCCAGCAAGTATCTGCGCGAGTTGTTCATGCTGGAGTTCAACCGCTTCTGGCAGACTCACATTCCCGGACTGACTCCGACGGCCGGCTATCCCAACGATGCGACGCGCTTCCTGAACTCTATCCGTCCCACGCTGAAGAAGCTCGAAATGGACGAATCACTCCTCTGGCGACGCAAGTAATTTTCGCCTCCCTTTCGTGTATGTCGTTTCGCGCTCTTTCTTCCCTCTTGCTGTCTATCCATACGTCCACTATTATGAAGAAAGACCACCTTTCGTTGCATTGCGCGTGCGCCACACACACCCTCGCGCAAAATTCCGTCCGGGGTGCGCGCTCTCCTTGTCTCCTTGTCTCCCAGTCTCCTTGTCTGCGACAATACAAACACTCCCAATATCCCGATCAAGCCGTTCTGAAGTCTTCTTCCGAATCTGCCGATAACACCACATATCGCTTTTCTTCCGCATTCTCCCGTGCTGACGGAGAACCTCTGATGCGCCGCGCTTCCCTGCTTGTCGCTCTCTTCGCTCTCCTTCCCCCTTGTCGCGCTCAGGAAGTCGTCCCAGCCGATGCGGAACCCGTCCTCGAATTCCCCGCCGACGCGGTCAGCGAAGTCGATCATCTCCATCTGCGGGCCGACTATCTGTACTGGTATCTGCGCCGTCTGCGCGTCCCGCCTCTCTTGACAGCCGGTCCCGCCGGATCGAGTGGCCTTCCGGGCGAGAACGGAACGACGGTCCTTCGCGGCGGCGACCGTCTTGAGAGCCGGCACGATCGCTATGTGGGGATTCGCTCCATCGCCGACTGGTGGTTCGACAGCGAAGAGACGCTCGGCGTTCAGGCCGACGTCTTCATCATGGAGCGCGATTCGACGCATTACACGGCTCGCCCCGGCAATGCGCCGACGCTGGCCATTCCGTTCTTCAGCGTCGGCGATCAGAGGGAAGGATCGTATGTCGTCTCCGGCTTCAATCCGCAGTTCGGCAACCTGACCGGCGGAACGACTATCTACTCGCGGATGGAGTTGTTCGGCCAGGAAGCGAACGTCCTGTGGAACATCGCTCGCGCCTCGAATTTCGAGTGGAACGTGCTGGCCGGTGGGCGTTTCCTTCAGTTGCGCGAGCGGCTCGACCTGACCAGTTCATCGCGCGTCCTGCCTGAGAAATCGACCCTACTGGGCCTGGAGGACCACTTCCAGACCTTCAACAAGTTCTATGGCGGACAGGTCGGCACCATCGGCGCCTGGAAGCGTGGCCGCTGGAGCGTCGAGGGCAAGGCGGCTATCGCCCTGGGTGCCGACGATCAGACCATCCGCAACAAGGGCACGCGCATTTTCCACACGCCGCAAGCGCGCCAGACGCAGAATTTCGGCCTGTTCGTGCAGCCGAGCAATCGAGGCGAGTTCGACCGAACGTCGTTCGACGTGGTGACGGAATTGCGTTTGAACGTCGGCTATCAGGTGTCGCGCCACGTCCGCGTGCAGGGCGGCTACACGCTGCTGACGTGGGATGGCCCCGTGCGTCCGGGCGATCAGATCATCGGCGTCAACCAGAGCCAGACGAGGCCAGGCGGCGTGCAGGGTCCGCTCGCGCCGCTGCCGCAATTCCGTGAGGACTTCTTCTGGGCGCACGGAACGAACCTCGGCCTGGAATTGACTTGGTAATCCGATCGCCAGACTGTCCAACGGTCCCGCGCTCAGTCTTGGCCCGAATGGTGCTGCTTAACATTTGTGAAGCAACTCGCTTACGAGATGCTTCACATTGGTTGAGCAGCACTTTTCGTTTGACACCTTATCGGCTTCGCCTCCTCCACTGGTTACCGCGGCCAAGGCGAGGTGAAGACCAGGGACGCGGCGCAATGGGATGATAAGCCCAACGCCCCCTGATGCCTCGGGCGGAACGATCCTGGCAATCGGCGTCTCGGACGGTTACCATGCTACAAACGCAAAGGCCAGGCAGAGGAGGCGCAGCCAATGAGCGAGGTCACACGCATTCTGTCCGCCATCGACCAGGGCGACCCCCACGCCGCCGAGCAACTCCTGCCGCTGGTCTACGACGAACTGCGCAAACTGGCCGCCCAGAAGATGGTCAGGGAAGCGCCCGGCCAGACATTCCAGGCTACAGCTCTGGTCCACGAGGCATTTCTTCGGCTGGTGGACGTTGAGGCGGGCCAGCACTGGAACAGCCGGGGACACTTCTTTGCCGCGGCCGCCGAAGCCATGCGCCGCATCCTGATCGAACAGGCCCGCCGCAAGCGGCGGCCCAAGCACGGCGGCGATCGCCGCCGCATCGACCTCGACGACGCCCTGAGTGTCGCCGAGGCCCCCGCCGATGACCTGCTCGCCCTCGATGAAATTCTCAGTCGCCTTGATGCGACCGATCCCCTGGCGGCACAGGTCGTCAAGCTCCGCTTCTTTACCGGCCTGAGCATGCCAGAGGTGGCCGAGGCCCTCAAGTTGTCGTTGCGAAGTGCCGAGCGCAACTGGACTTACGCCAGGACGTGGCTACACCGCGAGCTCTCCCGGGACAACCCACCCGACTCGCACCACCACGAAATCTGAGAAAACCCTGGCGCTGCCTGGCGGGGTTTGCCCCCGGTCGTCGCACTGTAATGCGGGTAGGCTAACATACAGCGCTACTTGTAGCCGAATTCGCCAGAATTCGGGTTCTTGGGGCGTTCAAGCAGCCCGAAGTCTGGCGAATTCGGCTACACTCCTGGCAATCCAGCGCTGTAATACTAAGTGGTCCGTGTCACAAAAAACGATCGGGTTCCAGCCGGCGATTTCATGTAAGTTCGGCCACGGCAACGCGATCATCATTTGTAATACGGGCCACTAAGCCTGCCGGAGGCGGACCTATGAACGACGACCACGGCAAAGCGAAACCCATTTTCCTGCGGGCGGCCGAAATCGCCGCGGTGGACGAACGCCACGCCTACCTGGCAGCGGCCTGCGGCGGCGACCACGCACTGCAAAGCGAAGTCGAGGACCTCCTGCGGCATCAGCAGCGATTGGGGTCGTTCCTCGAAGGGGAGCCCGGCGGCCCGGCCACCGTGGCTGAGCAGACCCAGAAAACGTCGGGCACGGTCATCGGCCCGTACAAGCTGTTGCAGCAGATCGGTGAGGGCGGCATGGGCACCGTCTTCATGGCCCAGCAGGAGCACCCGGTGCGCCGCAAGGTCGCCCTCAAGGTGATCAAGGCCGGCATGGACAGCCGCCAGGTGGTCGCCCGATTCGAGGCCGAGCGACAGGCGCTGGCGATGATGGACCATGTCAGCATCGCCCGCGTCCTCGACGCCGGGGCCACGGAAGCAGGCCTGCCGTACTTCGTCATGGAGTTGGTCCACGGCCTGCCGATCACCAAGTACTGCGACGACAACCACCTGACCCTACGCGAGCGACTGGAGTTGTTCGTGCCGGTCTGCCAGGCGATCCAACATGCGCACCAGAAGGGCATCATTCACCGCGACGTCAAGCCATCCAACGTCCTGGTAACGCTCTACGACGGCAAGCCGGTGCCCAAGGTGATCGACTTCGGCATCGCCAAGGCCACCGAGCAGAAGCTGACCGAGCGCACGCTGTTCACGCAGTACGGCACCATGGTCGGCACGCTGGAATACATGAGCCCGGAGCAGGCGGAGATGAGCGCCCTGGGCGTCGATACGCGCAGCGACATTTATTCGCTCGGCGTGCTGCTGGACGAACTGCTGACGGGCAGCACGCCGCTGACGCACAAGCGGATGAAGGAAGCGGCGTATGCCGAGATTCTCCGCATGATCAAGGAGGAGGAGCCGCAAAAGCCGAGTTCGCGGTTGAGCGATTCGGGGGAGGCTCTGGCGTCGATTTCGGCCCAGCGCCACATGGAGCCGGCCAAGCTGACGAAGCTGGTGCGCGGCGAGTTGGACTGGATCGTGATGAAGACCCTGGAGAAGGACCGCAACCGCCGCTACGAGACGGCCAGCGCCTTCGCGGCCGACGTGCAGCGCTACCTGCACGACGAGCCGGTGACCGCCTGCCCACCTTCAGCCTGGTATCGGTTCCGCAAACTGGCGCGGAGGAACAAGCGGGCCTTCGTCAGCGCGGCGGCGGCGGCGCTGGTCGTGATGCTGGCAATGGTGGCGCTGACAGTCGGCTTCCTACACGTCAAACGGGAGAGAGATGAGAAAGAGGCAGCGCTCAGCGAGAAGGATGTCGCCCTCCGCGAGAAAGACGTCGCCCTCCAAGAGAAGGATTCGGCCCTCCTGGCGAAAGACGCAGCCCTTCAGGAGAAGGAGAAAGCCTTCCGAGAGGCTACCCGGCAGAAGAATTTGGCCCAGTTCCACCTGGGTTTCGCGCAGGTCGCCGTCCACGATTGCCTCACGAGCGTTGCCCAGAACCCCCGGCTCAAGGCCGCCGACTTCCACGACTTGCGCAGGGCGTTGCTGGCCCCGTCGGCCAAGATTCTCCAGGCGCTCGCCCTGAATTACGAAGGCGATCCCGAGCTGCAGGGCCACATGGCCGATGTCTACTCTGACCTGGCGTTCCTGCGGCAGGAGATGGGAGATCTAGAGCAGGCCCTGAAGGATTATCAACGGATGCGGGACATTGTCGCCCGCCTCGCCGCGAAATACCACGACAAATACCAGTATCGGCTGGACCTGGCCCGGGCTCACCACTGCGCGGCAAACATCTTGTGTGAACTGGGCCGGCGCTCCGAGGCGGAGCCTCTCTATAAGGAGGCCTTGACTCTCCGAAAGAAGGTCATCCAGGAGGGCCACAACGCGCCCGGCTACCGGAATAACCTGGCGCTCACTCATATCTGCCTGGGCCTGCTCTGCAGTGAGCTGGACCAGCAGCGCGAGGCGTTGACGCACTACGACGAAGCCTTGACCTTGCAGCAGCAGCTTGTCAAGGAGTTCCCCAAAGTTGCCGACTACCGCGAAGGCTTGGCGGACACCTTTACCAATCGCGGCAAGCTGTTCGAGGAGATGAGCCGTCTCCTCGACGCGGAAACCGCTGGTCAGGAGGCCATCACCCTTCAGGAGAAACTCGTCGCC
Source organism: Gemmatales bacterium (assembly GCA_038221045.1). Classification (GTDB taxonomy): domain Bacteria; phylum Planctomycetota; class Planctomycetia; order Gemmatales; family Gemmataceae; genus JBBRIK01. The sequence goes on along the minus strand of JBBRIK010000030.1, from coordinate 4,874 downwards.
GAGTTTCCCGGCCGGCCCGAGTACCGGCAGCACCTGGCCACGAGCTACAACAACCTTGGCGGCGTGTTGGGCAGACTGGGCAAGTGGCCGAAGGCCGAGAAACCTTTTCGCGATGCCATTGCGATCCAGGCCAAGCTGGTGGCCGAGTTACCCCAGGTCCCCCAGTACCGCCAGGAGTTGGCCCGCAGCTACGCGAACCTGGGGAGTCTGCTCACCATCATGGGCAAGCCGGCCGACGCGACGGCTCGTTTCCGCCAGGCCCTCCCCATCTATGAGGAGCTCCGCAAAAGCTTCCCGAAGGTTTCGGAGTATGCCGTGGAACTGGCCAGCACTTACAGCAACATGGGTCACCTGACGAACACCACGCAGCCGGACGCCGCGCTGGACTGGTTCACCCAGGCCATCGCCGCGCTGGAGCCGGTGCTGGCCCAGGAACCCAAACTACTGACGGCTCGCGGGATCTTCTTCAAGGCTCATTGGGGCCGGGCCGAGACCTACAACTTGCTCGGCCGCCCCGCGCAAGCACTCAAAGACTACGACAAGGCCGTCGAGTTCGCCAGCGCGCCAATGCGGGTCCATCTCCGGGCGGAGCGCGCCCTGATCTTGGCGGCGCTGAAGGAACATGCCCGCGCCCGCGAGGAGGCCGACGCCTTGGCCGCGGGCAAGGACCTCAACGGCAGAGTGCTCTTGTACCTGGCCATCGTCTACGCCCAGTCCGTGGCGGCCGCCGGGGAGGATGCCGCCCAGGCCGAGCGCTACGCCGCCCGCGCTGTTGAGCTGCTACGACGAGCGACCGGCGTAGGCTTCAAGGACGCGAATGTTCTGAAGCAGTACCCCCAGTTTGCCCCGCTGCGGCGCTATAAGCCGTTCCAGGAGCTGCTGAAGGAACTCGAGACGAAGAAGGATGGGCAACCATCCTAACCACGGGGCGGGCTACACGTCGCGAGCCCCGTTGTCTCCGTGCATGAAAAAAAGCGGCCGGTGAGGCCTTACCGCCAAGCAAGCTCCTCACCGGCCCGGCACCGCCCCGGCGCTCGGTTTGCGCGCCGAAAACGATGGCTTTTGCATTGTATCGCAGACCGCCTCTCAGAAAAGGAAACTCATCATGTGCCTGAATTCTTGGTTTCGCGGTCTGATTTCCAAATCCAAACCCGTGCGAGCAGGGTGCACCGGTCGTGGGATCGGGCGGAATGCGCGAGCCACCGGCTTCCGGCCACAACTCGAATCCCTGGAAGACCGGATGGGCTCAGCGACGGGCGGAGTAAGGAGTACAGAGGAATCGCTTTCCCCAGAAACAAGGAGGCACCCGTGAAGTACATGGTGACCCTGTTGCTGCTGTTCGCTGTCGGGATCACTCTGATCTTGACGCCACCGTGGCGCGGCAAGAATGTCGGTCAGCCCAGGGAGCGCATCCCGGACTACAGTTGGTCCGAGATGAGTGACATCTTCGATCGCGAACAAGACCTGGATGACGAACTTCAGAAAATCCAATTCTACCACAAGAAGCGGGCCGCGATTCTGAGCCGTCTGAGCAAGGAACGCCTGTCCTTGGTGGATGCGGCGACCGCACTGGACAAGGACGCCCACGAAAATCACCCGCTCCTGCGCAACGCGCTTGCGGGCCGTTACCCATCGCATTCGGCCGTGGAGCGGATGGCTCTTCTGCTGCTGGAGCACATGGAGGGGGATGGCTGCAAATGCGAGGTGATCGAACGGTTCCGCAACGAGATGACGACCTGGTCGAAGGTGGACCCGGCATTGTTCCGGCAGCCGCGAACGCGGTGAGAGCGTCGAAGTTCAGTGCGACTTTGCGGAGTAACGGGCTGGGCTATAGACTTTCCCTTGCTCCGCTGGTGGGGGCGTTGAATAGGGGCGAGCCTGGACCTCTCCAGCGGAGCGCTTCTCTCTGAGGTCGAATCGGTTCCTGGCACGAATCGTGCCAGGGTGTTGCCCTGGGCTGACATGTTCCAGCCTTTCAGGCTGAAGAGCGGTCGCCGGGTTACGCCCTCAGTCTTTCGGTTTCTCTTTCGGGGCGGGGAGGACCTTCCTGGCGATGGCCAGGTTGGCCTCCGTCGCCGGGACGATGGCGCGCACGCCCTTCCCCTTGACCGCGACCAGCACCTCGCCCTTGGCCTCCAGGTCCATGTTCTGGGTCATCCCTTCTCGATAAACGTACGAATAGGACGGGGCCGACGCCTTGCCGAGGAGCGGCTTCACGTCGCGGAAGCTGACGTTGCCGAAAATACTCGCTGGGATGCTGTTGGTCTGGCCGAGCGGTTGGACCTTGCCGAGCTTCGCCGTGAAGATCAGGTCCGCGTCCTTGAACGCCATCACGAGGTTCGGGTCCGCCTTGTCCGCCGCCGGCTTGTCTACCGACGGTTTTTCCGAGGCCGGAGCTTCGTCGGCCAGGCTCCTCCCCACCATCAGACTGGCCAGCAAGAGCGCCGCCGCGAGGCTTCGTTGCAATGTATTCATGACGCATCATCCTCTCGATCAGGGTGTCCCTTTCCTCGCCTGACGAGGCGAGAAATTCGCGACTCCAGCGTACCGCGTCTGCCGTGAGAAGCAATCGTCAATCTCGGGTCAGCAATAATGCAGCAGTCCCTGTGACGGTCAACGACGATCCATCCGCCTCGAAGAAGCCGCTGCCTTCTTGTTATTTTCCTCTTCGCGAAGTACCATTCGCGTTGGAAATCGTTGGCTCGGGCGCACTCTCGGAGTTACTCCATGATGCCCTCTCGCAGCGTGTGGCTCGTTCTCCTCCTGTCACAGTCAGTCTGGGCCGCCGAACCGCCCCGGCTGCTCAAGGACCTGCACGGCGACCCCCTCCCGCCAGGAGCCATCGCCCGATTCGGCTCAACGAGATTGGTTCACGATGCGAAGGAGAAAGCTTTTTCGCCAGACGGGAAACTTCTCGCTACGACAGGATACGATCAGGTCCGCGTTTGGAACCTGACAGACGGCCATGAGGTGTGTCGCGTCAGCAGGAGAGGCCCATTTGAAGGCTGGGAGGCCGCGCTTGTCCCGGAAGGGCTGCTCGTCGCCGACGCCGGGGAGGTGCGCCTCATCGATCTCGCCACCTTGAAAACAGTCCGGACGCTGGAAAGAGAAAAACGAGAGTACCCCAAGATCGTCGTCTCGCCGGACGGCAAGCGAGTTGCCGTGATGAGTGATGACAAGGGCGTCCTCGTGTATGACCTGGCGGCACGAGAAGGAACTGCCGGACGATTCCTGTGCAAGGAGTGTCCCCGGCGCTGCTCATTCAGCCAGGATGGCGAAGTGTTGGCAGGATTTCGGGGGAAAACAATTCTGATCTGGGATGCCCGCACGGGGAAACAACGCTGTTCGATCAAGGTTAAGGACGAACGCGAGGACTATTGTCCGAGCTTGATCCTGAGTCCGGACGGGACCAGACTTGCCTCCGTATGGGGACATCACCTTCGCCTCTGGTCCACCTCAGACGGGGGCGAGGTTGACGGGTTCACGACCCCGAAATTCCTCATCTACCACGTCCAGTTCTCGATTGACGGAAAGACACTCACGGCATTCAATTCCGAGGGAGCGATTCACGAATTGTCCTGCTCATCGGGCAAGACTCTCTCGACCCGCTCAATTCCCTGGGAAAACAGGGGAGAGATTCTGGGATTTGATTTCCATCGATCCTCGCAACTCGCGACGATGAACGAAGGCAGCCAGATTACCGTCTGGGATATGCGGACGGGAAAGGCTCGCCCCTTCCTCAAACGCTATCCACCGCTGGAGACCGTCCAGTTCGTCCGCCCCGGTGTCGTGGCCTCCCAGACCCGCGAGGGCACCCTTTTCTTCTGGGAAACCGAAGTAGGGAAACTGCTTGGCATGCATGAGGGGCCGCACGAGAAGTGGCCGTCGGTACTCTCCCCGGACGGGAAACTGCTTGCCCTCGAGGGGTATGACAGGAGGGGGAGGGATCTGGTGCTTCACGATGCCGGCACGGGCCGCTTGGTCCGGCGATTCAGCGACGTGGGCCGAGAATTCTCAACAGTGATTCCCCGTTTCAGTTCTGATGGCCGGATAGTTGCCACAAGCACGTCTCAGCACCGCGAAGGGAATCTGCATTGTCTCTGGGAAGTCGCGACTGGCAAGTTGCTGCGAAAGCTGACCCTCGACCACCGCTCCCGTCCGTACCCGGGCGGCCTGGCTTTCACCCCAGACGGGCGGCTGTTCGCCCTTGCCGACCGACGCCTCCTCACTGATGAGAGTGAAGACAGTTATGTTAGTCTATTCGAGGTCACCACCGGCAACGCTCGTACCCACATTCGCATCCCCGAGATCAACAGGCGGAAGGAGAAGGGGCCTGAACCCGCCATCCTGAGTGGTTTTTCAGATGATGGACGTTGGCTGTTCCTGCAAGGGAATGTGCAACTCGTTGTCATTTGCATGAAGGAACGCAAGATAACATTTCAGCTTCCACTCGGCCTGTGTGCCCTCTCACCCGATGGTCGTTGGCTGGCAACGAAATCGAATTACTCCTCCAGTTCCGAGATTGAACTTCGCGACTTGCAAAGTCGAGGGGCTACGATTGCGGACGTGGTCCTGCGCGGTCACGATGGCGAGATACGAAAATTGACGTTCTCCCCGGACGGCAAGCAACTCGTCTCCTGTAGCGACGACGGCACCGCTCTGGTCTGGGACATACAATCCATCCGCGCCCGCAAACGGTCGGCACACGCCGACGAGAAGCAACTCGCCGCCTGGTTCGACGCCCTCGATAGCGAGGACGAGAAGGCCGGCGACGCCATGACAGGTCTCGAAAGGGAGCCGGAGCGCACCGTTGCCCTGTTCGCACAACGTCTCGGTCCCGTCAAAAGCCCCGATCCTGAGAAGATCCGCGAACT